>NZ_JAYFUM010000022.1:0-140901 GCF_034929435.1 Arcicella rigui | reverse complement strand
TTCTAGCAGAAACAAAATACAGAAAAACCCCGAAAATTGCCAGTATTGACACTTTTTCGGGGTTGTTTTATTTATAATATATTGATAATTAAATATTTACAACATTTAAGGGAAGCCTAATTACTTTTTCTGCACTAAAAGAAACCGTCAGTTTGAAGGGACTGGGAATAGGATTTCAGCCCTCGGCAATGTTAGCTGGCTTGTTGGCTTATGTAGTTAATTTTAAACGAGCTACTAAGTTTATCCTCCGCACCGTAAGAACAAATTATACACCTGAACAAATAGCGAAGATTGAACAAAAGCAATTTGCAGAAGAAACTCGAAAGTTTGTAATACGATATAAAAAGTACTCAACTGAAAGTTTACATCAGATTGTAAGAGAAAACACATTCGTTCCCGCAGCGATTGAAGCAGCCAAACAACTGATTATAATAAGAGAGAAGAAGAAGGCGTGATGGATATTGTATAAAACTTCTAAGGAGTAAAAGTTAATTCAATAATAATTATCTTTTTACTCCTTAGGGGGTTATATTCATTTTATCCTAAATATATTCCTGTCAATGTGTTAATAAAATTCTTACTCTTTACAAATCAAAGCCACACATTGGGCGGCGATTCCTTCGCCTCGTCCTACAAAACCGATGTGTTCGGAAGTGGTCGCTTTGATAGAAAGGTCTTCTTCCGAAATGTTCATTACTTCTGCCAAACAGGTTTTCATGGCTGGAATATGCGGATTGAGTTTGGGTTCTTGTAAAATCACCGTTACATCCAGATTGTTTACTTCCCAACCTGCTTCTCGAATCATTTCTAATACTCTTTTTACCAAAATCTTAGAGTCAACACCTTTGTATTTCGGGTCTTTGTCGGAGAAATGATACCCAATATTTCGCATATTGGCAGCACCCAAAAGGGCATCACAAATGACATGACAAACGATGTCGGCATCCGAATGTCCAACAGCTCCATGTGTGTGGGGAACGATTATTCCGCCTAACCAAAAATCTCTTCCTTCTTCCAGACGATGTACGTCGTAACCTTGTCCTACTCTTAGTTTCATGTTTTAGCTTATAGCTTTGAGCTATGAGCTATGAGCTTTGAGCTATGAGATCTTGAAAAATAAAAAACTCATAGCTCAAAGCTTACAGCTCACTGCTTATTGCTTTCTTTATTAAAAACGGATGCGACCATGGTACAAAATGATTCATGGTATCTACCCGTATGATTTCTACTTTTGCTGAATTTACCAACATTTTTTTGGCAAAATCTGCATTTTTCGGACTTACCAACATATCTTTTCCTCCTTGAATCACGATAACGGGCTGCCGAATATTTTTCCACAAAGGTAACATCTTTTCTAATTCTGGTTTCAAATATAAGATTTCGTCATTAGAAGCCCGAAAAGAAGCTGGAATTAATACTCGGATAGGCGTAAATGCCATCGGAATTCTAAACCATTTTTCATTGGGTTCTAAGTCTGGGGCAATAGAACCTGCTACAATAATAAGTTTATCAATCAATTCGGGATATGTCATCGCCATTTTGGCAATGACTGGCCCACCTAAAGAATGCCCGATGAGGATGATTTTTTTACCAAAACGTTTTTCATAAGCTACAATCGGTTTCAGTAAATCTACTTGGGTTTGTAAAGATTTTTCACCGTTGCCAAGCTCAGATTCTCCAAAACCGATTCTATCCACCGAAACTATTTTTACTTTTTTTAGTAAAACAGTGTCCTTCATAAAATCAATAAAAGCCGTCCAAGAACCGGGCGAGCCATGTACAAAGAAAGCTACAGGAAGCGAATCGTTGCCGATTTCAGCAAAATTCATCTTTGCTCCTCGTACTTCTATCTGCCGTTGCTTTGGTTTTAGTTTATAGCCTGCAAAAGCTTTATCAATTTCTTGCTGAGTCATTCTAAAACTAAAACAAGAAGATAGAATTTGTGAGAAAATAAAGAGAATAATATATGCAATAAGTAGCCTTTTCCCTATTTTTGACATTTTTGTCTGATTGATTTTGAACTGAATAACCGATTGATTCCTTGAAAATACTGATAATAAACAACGTTCTTAATTAAACAAAAAGCCTCGCAGATACTACAAATATCTACAAGGCTTTGTTTTGTAAAAGTATGACAAATGACATTTCAAAGTATTTTCTTGTAGAGGTCATTTAATGTGAATGCGACATTAAAAAAAGGTAAATCTATCCGTTCTGTTCTTTCTGTAAAGAAAAGATATTCAAAAATAGCACCGTTTCTTCTATATAATTCAATAATTGGTTCTTCTTGTGAAATCAATAAGTAATATTGTAGCGTTGGCATTTTGGAATACTCTTTTAGCTTTTCGTTTCTATCCGTTTTTTCAGTTGTTGGAGAAAGTACTTCTGCCACTAATACTGCTTGATGAACAGTATATTCATCTTCATCATCAATCGTTGGTACAACCATTACGTCGGGATAGCGATAGCGTTTTCCTTTTACAGTACTTAGTCGTACATCTTGAAAATAAACATCAAAAATTTCTTGATTCAAAAGTTGTAATAGTAAAGCGTAAAGGCTTCCAGCGATACGATTGGCAATTTTCTTTTCTCCAGACATTTCAATAAGGTGTCCATCCACAAATTCATGCTTAACTTCTGAGTGTTTTTCTAACTCAAAGTATTCTGCTACGGTATATGTTTTTTCAGAAACGGTTAGCATAAGATTTGATTTTTATCAAATAAAAGTAGAAAAAATATGCTTTAAAATCAAGAAACCCCACAGAATAACAAGTATCTGTGGGGTTTCGTTTGAAGAAATTTTAAGTATATCTTATGCGTGAGTAGCTGTACGTTTACGCATATAAAAATACAAGCCAACAAAAGCTCCGATTAAGATAATTGGGAAAATCGCCATGTTATCTAAAGTAGCTTGTCCTGCCGCTAACTCAGCTACGTCGCCAGTTAAACCTGCTGCCGCTGCTTTTGCTTTTTCGTCATCTAACCAAGCACCAATAATTGGTTGGAAGATTGAAGTAGAGAACATACCCATACCGCCCATGATAGAAAGACCGAATGCACCAGTGCGTGGCAAGTTTTCAGCAACGAAGCCAATCATTGTTGGCCAGAAGTAGCAAACGCCGATAGCAAAAATTACAGCCGACACATATACCATTCCGCCAGTAGCTTGGCTCATTAAAATTACACCAACAGTAGCAAAAATTGCAGAAGCCAACAATACTCCAGTTGGGTTGATAGAATGAACAATTGGCCCAGCGAAATAACGACCAACCGCCATTAAACCAGTTACCAAAGCCAAAATAATCATTGGACTTGCACCTGCTTTTCCAAGAACTGGCCCAATCCATTGTTCTGGACCGAATTCTGAAATCGCTGTTAAAGCCATACAAGCTAACATGAAGATGTATAATGGAGAAAGCATCGCTTTGAAGTTTTCGCCAGTAGAAACAGCACCTTCGTCTTGGCTTGAAGGGAATGCTTGTCCAAAAAATAAGAAAGCATAAATAACAGCAGGCACTAAAATAGCACCAATTTGTAATTGCCAGCCCATGTTGGCTGAAGTCATAAATTGAGAAAGTAAGCTACCGATTACGATACCGCCCGGAAACCACATGTGGAAACGGTTCAACATTTTTGTTTTTTCGTTTCCTTCATACATATCCGAAATCATAGGATTACAAGCGGCTTCAACAGTACCGTTGCCAAAACCTACGAAAAATGTTGAAAGGAGTAGAGTCCAGAAACCACCTGAAAAAATGGTCATTACTAAACCTAAAACGTGAGTGATAAATGCTACCCAAATAATTTTTTTTGGCCCAAGTGCATTATATAGCGGACCACCGATAATCATGGCAATGGGAAAACCCAAGAATGCCATTTGATTGACGTATCCAAGTTCTTGAGCAGAAAGTTTGAATTCTTCTCCGAGTTGGGTCAGAACACCAGCACGAATACCGAAAGCCATTGCCGTTGTAATGAGAGCAAAACAACTTCCTAAAAAGAGTTTGTCACGGTTAACGATTTGAGACATAATTGATTAGGGATTAAAAATTGATTAGATTGGTTTGAATTCTTGGTTATGTGAAAAATGTTCACTGAAAAATCTATCAAAAAAACAAAAATATTTTTAGATTATATGTAATTTATTATACGTATTTAAGATAAATTTTATCTGTCCTTCATTATAGGGCAGGCTTTATATAAAAATACTCTTGTGTAAATTTGTAAATAAAATTTAATACTTACCGAATAGTTTAATACGAAAAATGGCAAGAAAAATCAGAATGGGTATGATTGGTGGAAGCCTTGAGGCTTTCATCGGAGCTGTTCACCGACGTGGTGCAGCACTGGATGGTGAAATTGAATTAGTTTGCGGAGCTTTTAGTTCTGACCCCGCAAAATCAAAAGCAACAGGTGAAGCTCTGTACTTATCTCCAGACAGAGTATATGGTTCTTTTGAAGAAATGATTTTGGCAGAAAAAGCCCTTCCAGAAGGCGAACGTATGGATTTCGTCTCTATCGTTACGCCAAATCACGTGCATTTCCCTGCCGCTAAAATGGCTTTAGAAAATGGTTTTCATGTGGTTTCTGATAAGCCTGCTACACTAAATTCCGCAGAAGCTTATTTGTTGAAAGATATTGTTGAAAAATCAGGTTTGATTTATGCCCTTACCCACAATTACACGGGCTATCCGATGGTGAAAGAAGCAAGAGCTTTGATAAAAGCAGGAGCAATCGGTAAAATCCGTAAAGTAATTGTGGAATATCCACAAGGCTGGTTGGCTCAGTTGGTTGAAGCGACTGGTCAGAAACAAGCTGCTTGGAGAACCGACCCTTCACGAAGTGGTGCAGCAGGTGGCGTTGGCGACATCGGTACGCACGCCGAAAACTTGGCTGAATATATTACTGGTTTGAAAATCACTGAAATTTGTGCTGATTTAACGATTTTCGTAGAAGGTCGTCAGTTGGACGATGATGCCAACATGCTTTTACGTTTTGACAACGGAGCGAAAGGTATTTTGCATAACTCTCAAATCTGTAACGGCGAAGAAAACGATTTGAATATCAGAGTATATGGCGAATTCGGAGGTTTGAAATGGAAACAAATGGAGCCTAATACTTTGGTTTTGACCAACCAAGAAAACGGTTCAAGAATTATCCGTACTGGTGTTGGAAATTTATCAAAAGCGGCTCAAGCCCATACTCGTCAGCCAGCAGGTCACCCAGAAGGTTATATTGAGACATTTGCTAATATTTACCGTAACTTCACTTATGCACTTCGTGCAAGATGGGGCGAGGAAGCTCAGAAAAATGCTACTGGTGGATTGAACGGAGAATCAGCAAATCCGTCAGGATACGACCCAGAAATTCACGATTTCATGGGTATCGAAGAAGGTTTACGTGGAATGGTATTTATTGATACTGTTTTGAAATCTAATGCCGCTGGTGCTGTTTGGACTAAAATGGAAGTATAAGCATACAGAAAATCAATCAATTGTGCATTGATTTTGCTTTAATCATAAAACCTTCAATCGAAATTATGTTTTTGATTGAAGGTTTTTTTATTCAAAAAACATAATTTGTTTAAGTACTTCTCTCTAAATATTTTCAGGAATCTCTTCAAGTATTTTTTTGAAAATGTTATTTTAAAAGAGGGAAACGAAATCTTTCATCCATACTTGTAAAAATTTTTTCTCCCTTTCATGTCGCTTGATTGAGCGAAATGGTCTATATAAATTCTTTAAAAGTATGTTTCTGTATCATGGGCAATGTTTATTTAATTACATTTGTACACAACATCATTCAGTAATTGTTACATGGCAAAAAGCTCTCTTTCTAAATATCAAGTAATCTTTCTGCATATTGCTTTTTGGGCTTTTATGTTGGCTTTACCTTTCTTGGTTCAACCCCAGAATCCAGAGCCTCCACGTAATATTATACGCCATATTCCAGCTACCCCGAAAGTATCCATCATGGTACTTTTTTCTATTTTTACTTTGCTAAACATTCCATTTTTTTACCTTAATAGTAATTTACTTGTTCCTAAAATTCTCAAAAAGAAGGGAATAGGCTGGTACTTGTTTTCATTGGTTTGTACGATTGCAGCAGTATTTTTCTTTAATGCTATCGTCCGAACGGTGTTTTTTCATGCCAGAAATATTCCAAGAACAGGTTTTACTTTCCAACTTTTATTCTTTTTAGCCATCAGTACTTCTTACAGAATTGTATCGGATAGTTTAGAAGACGAAAAAAGTAAAAAAGAACAAGAAAACGAACGTTTGAAATCAGAGCTTTCTTTTCTTCGTTCACAGATTAGCCCACATTTTATTTTTAATGTACTCAACAGTATCGTTTCTTTATCAAGACGCAAACCTGAACGAGTAGAACCTGTGGTAGTAAAACTTTCTGACTTGATGCGTTATATGCTTTATGAGTCAGACGATGCCATGGTGACCTTAGAAAGAGAAGCTCAGTACCTCAAAGCCTATATTGAATTGCAGCAATTACGTTTTGGCGACGATATTGCTATCAATTTTTGTATCAATAATTCAGATACGCATCAAACGATTGAACCCATGTTGCTGATTCCATTTGTAGAAAATTCTTTCAAACATGGCGTAGGCATGATTATCAATCCAACAATTGACATTGCTTTAACAACTGAAAAAAATAGCCTTACTTTTGAGGTACGAAACAAAGTAAATAAGCAGTTTCAGGAAAGTAAAGACCAAGCTTCGGGTATTGGACTAAACAACGTAAAGCGAAGATTAGAACTACTTTATCCTGATAATCATCAGCTTATCATTAGTGATGGCGACGAGTATTATACCATAAAATTGGTAATTATCAGAAAAGATGAATAAGTAGTGGCAGACCACTGAGTACAAAATCAAATCGTATTCATTACTTAGTTACATCATTAACCATTGATAAAAAAATTAATTATGCTTAATTGTATTGCAGTAGATGACGAAAACCTTGCCCTTGATTTATTGGAAGATAACATTCAAAAAGTTCCTTTCTTAAATCTGGTAAAACGTTGTAAAAACGCCTTTGATGCCATTGAAACACTTCAAAACAATCATATAGATTTGATGTTTCTGGATATTCAGATGCCGGGAATTACGGGTGTGCAGTTTTTACAAAGTTTGAAAACTAAACCCATGGTGATTTTCGTAACTGCCTACAAACAGTACGCACTCGAAGGTTTTGAACTGGATGTGGTGGATTATTTATTAAAACCGATTGACTTCGAGCGTTTTTTAAAAGCCGTTAATAAAGCCTCAGAACTACACAGCCTCAAGCAAAAAGCAGTTTCAGAAGAACATACAACTCCAAAGCCCGACCAAGTATCCTCTATTTTTGTGAATGCCGATTACTCTTTGGTAAAAATTAAAATTGAAGATATTACCTATATCGAAGGCTTGAAAGATTATATCAAAATCTACGTAGAGTCGTCTTCTAAGCCTATCGTTACTCGTATGACGATGAAAGCTATTGAAGAAAAACTTCCTTCTTCCTCGTATTTCAGAGTACACAAATCCTTTATTGTTTCTTTAGAAAAAATAGAATCTATCCGAAATCTAAAGATAAAAATTGGCAATGCTCAAATTCCCATTAGTGAAAGTTATTCCGAAAGTTTCTTCAAAACGCTCGGTCAATAGCTATACACATTTCAGGATTTTATCAGAAAAAGACAAGATTTAACAATTTTTAACGCAACTCCTCCACAATAATAACAGTCTATTTCATGTATTCTAAAGTAAGTGGTAATTTATGAGAAGATTGCCCTAACTTTGTATTCAGAATAAATCAATTGTATTTCATGAAAAAACTTTTTCTCTTAACCACTTTAGTACTATTCTCACTGAAAGTATTTTCGCAGGTTACAACAACAACTGGGATTACTATAAAGGATGAATTTTATAATAACCGACCATTAGCTGAAATTTTATCAGATTTAGAAAGTAAAGTAGGTGCAAAATTTATCTTTGACCCTGCCAAAGTAAAAGGCGTTTATGCAAGTTATTGGTTCGATAATATGTCTTTGGAAACTGGTATGAGAGGACTTTTGAAAGGTTCTGGCTTAAAGTTTTATGTTGATGATAACCAAGTAGTACATATTATTCCTAAAACACAGAAAGTATATGTAAAAAGTAGCTACAACAGTGGTACTTATTACGGAGGGAACTCCTCGGTAGCAGCCCCTCCTATCGCTGATGCTGGTATTTCGCCAACTGCACCGAATGGGACAACAACACAAGTTGCCGTTAATCGCCCAGCTATTTCTGAGATTGCTACTACCAATGTTCGCCGCCAAGTAGTAAAACCTGCTACTAAATTTAATTTTACTTTCACAGGTAGAATTATTGATACTCGTTCGGCAGAACCACTTCCATTCGTAAACATCATGGTAAAAAGTAACAGAACGGGTACACAAACCAACGTTGATGGTTACTTTACTTTGCTAAAAGTACCTACCGATACCACTACTTTGGTTTTGAGCTACATTGGTTACGTAACAACTACTATCAAACTCGTGCCTGATGCTCCTATTTCTGGTATTACTATCGAGATGGAACCTGATAATACAGAATTGGATGAAGTGGTAGTAAAAGGTGAAAAAACAGAAGTATTGAAAGCTGCCGAAACAATCGGTATGTTTAAAATGACACCAAGAAATATCGCCAAGTTGCCAAACGTTGGTGAAAAAGATATTTTCAGAGCTTTCCAATTAATGCCCGGTATCAGTGCTGCCAATCAGTCTTCTTCTGGTTTGTATGTTCGTGGTGGTACGCCAGACCAAAACTTAGTGTTATATGACGGTTTTACCGTTTATTACGTTGACCATCTCTATGGTTTCTTCTCGGCTTTCAACTCAAACCCAATCAAAGACGTACAATTGTACAAAGGTGGTTTTGATGCGAAATTCGGTGGAAGGATTTCATCAGTAGTTGAAATTACGAGTAAAGACGGGAACAAACGTGAAGTAAACTTTGGTGGAGATTTAAGTTTGATTAGTGCCAACGTTTGGGCAGAAGGGCCAGTGACGAAAAATAAAAAAGTAACTTTTTCGGTGGCAGGAAGACGCTCTTGGGCTGGGCCTCTTTACAACAAAATCTTTAATACTTTCAACTCAAGTTCAACCAATGCACAGGGTAATTTAGGTGGAAGATTCAGACAGTCGCAAAATGCACAAACCGCTACTTCGTATTTTTATGATTTGAATGGAAAAGTTACTTTTAAACCTTCTGAAAACGAAAACGTAACTTTAAGTATTTATAACGGAGATGATTATTTAGATAACTCTCAAAGCATTAATTTACCATTTGGTGGTGGTGGCGGTATCAGCAATACCGACCTTTCTAAATGGGGAAATACTGGTTCAAGTTTGAAATGGTCGAAAAAATGGAGTGACAAATTCTATACAAATACTTTGATTAGCTACTCAAACTTTTTCAGTAATCGTGATAACACCAGCAATGGCTCGTTCGTAAGAAATAACGAAACTACAACGATTAAGTTTGGTTCTATCGAAAGTAACGATTTGAAAGATTTTTCTGCTAAAACAGATATTGAGTACAATACTTCTAAAACCAACCAAATTGCCTTTGGTATTCAAGCTACAAGGCTGAATGTACAGTACTCGAACAGCCAGAACGATACCACAGTAATTATCGCTAAAAACGATAAAGGAAGTTTATTAACAGCCTATTTACAAGACCAATTGAAATTGTTTAATAACAAATTGGTTTTAAAAGGCGGTGTAAGAGCCAACTACTTTGACGTAACTGGAAAATATTATTTTGAGCCAAGACTTTCAGGTACTTTTGCTGTAAACGACCAATTGAAATTCAAAGGAGCTTGGGGACTTTACTACCAATTTGCGAAACAGGTAGAACGTGAAGATATTTCAAACGGTAGCCGTAATTTCTGGGTATTGGCAAACAATTCGTACTTGCCTGTTACTTCTTCAAGACATTACATTCTTGGTTTCAGTTATGAAATCGACGATTACTTGTTCGACGTAGAAGGTTATTACAAAGACATCATGAACGATACTCGTTATACACTTCGTTTTGCTCCGCAAATTGGTGCTGGCTTAATTGCCAACGAGACCTTCTTCAACGGAACAGGAAAAGTAAAAGGTATCGACTTCTTGATTCAAAGAAAATTCGGTGATTATACGGGTTGGGTTGGTTATACTTTTGCTCATTCAGATAAATATATTGCTCAGTTTTCAGCCAACTCTTTCCCATCAAACTTTGATGTTCGCCACGAGTTCAAATCTGTGAATATTTATAAATTAGGACGTTGGGATTTAGGTGCTACTTGGATTTATGCTTCTGGAAAACCTTATACTTCAATCGTAGGAGGTTATACCGTGAAACTTTTAGATGGAAGCGAAAAAGACTTTACAGACCCATCGGTAACCAACGGAAACCGTTTGCCAGCATCACATCGTTTAGACCTTTCGGCTACTTATAACTTCTCGCATGGAAGTATCGGTTTCTCTATTTTCAATGCTTACGGACGTACAAACGTATGGTATAAAAAATACCAAACAGTTACAGACGCTACTACTGGAGACAAGTACTTATCTATTACAGATGTAAATTATTTAGGCTTTACGCCAAATATTACTTTCAGTTATAAGTTTAAGTAAATAGGATATTTGCCAGCCAACAATTTGAAAAACAACTTCAAATTGTTGGTTTTGCTAAAAAAAGACTCAAAATGAAATCAAAAATTAAAAACATACTCTTACAAAAAAAGTATTATACTTTTGCAATAATCATATCCTTGTTGGGCGGGCTTACAGCTTGTACTGAAGATGTCGGTACGCTTTCTATCGAAGCAAAACCAATCGTTGAAGCCTATCTTATAGCCGGCAGACCCATTTCTCTGAAAGTAAAAAAAGAAATTGCTTATGCAGAAGATACTTCAAATACCGAAGCTCCAATCAATGGCTTAGATATTAAAATCTCGGATGGTACTAATACTTATGCCCTTACGTCTTTAGACAGCGGTGTGTATGAATCAGACAATAAGGTAAAATTAGCCGTTGGTAAAACCTATACTTTATCATTTGTCTATAATGGTAAAACGGTTTCTGCAAGTACCATTATTCCAACAAAACCTGTTGATTTCAAATCTGATGTTACTTCTATTGCTCGTACTAAACTAAACCTTAGTTCTGGTGGTGGTTTCGGTGGGGGAATCGACGAAAATAGCGACGTAAACCTTACTTGGAGTAATCCTAAGAGTGAATATCATTTCGTTGTAGTTGACAACATTGAGGAAAATCCAGTTCTAATCGTTACTCTACCAACTACAGTTACTTCTGCCGAAATCAATCGTCGTTTTCGTAGTCAGCCAGTATTGGGTACGGCTACACAATTGCGTTCACAGCAGTTTGAATATTTCGGCAAACACAATCTTGTATTGTTGAAAGTAAACCCCGACTACGCAGCTTTGTACAACAGTACAGGAAGTACTTCGCAGAATATTACTACCCCTCCTACAACTATTACAAATGGTTTAGGAATTTTCACTGGAGTAAATGCTGATACTTTATCGTTTTTGGTAAAACAAAAATAATACAACTCATGGCTGAATTTAGGACAAGTTTTCCGATGCCAGCAGTGAGGCAAAAAATTTCACTCGATTCCCAATTACTTACTTTTGGCTCATGTTTTGCCGATGTAGTTGGGAATCGTTTGAAATCAAATAAATTGAAAGTAGAAGTAAATCCTTTCGGAACGCTCTTTAATCCTCTTTCAATCTTCAAACTTCTTTCTCCCAATTATCTTGTTGCCGATAACCGACTGTTTCTTGAAAACCAAGAAGCGTGGTTTCACTATGATTTTCACTCACAGTTTTTTGCAGAAACACAAGAAACTTTAGCTGAAAAAATCAAACTTCAACTTCAAGATTATCAACAAGCTTTACCCAAAACAGATTTTCTATTTATCACATTCGGAACAGCTTTTGCTTACCGTTTTTCCGAACCTCCAACTTTTGTTGCTAATTGCCACAAAATGCCTGCCCGTTTGTTTGAAAAAGACTTACTAAGCGTCAAGGATATTTGTAAAAGTTTTGCGGTATTATATCAAGAATTAAAGGACATCAATCCAAACTTACGTATTGTTCTAACGGTTTCACCCGTAAGGCATACAAAAGATGGCATTCCCGAAAACCAAGTCTCAAAATCAATTCTTCGAGCAGCCTGTCATTATTTGACAACCGATTATGAATCGGTTGAATACTTCCCTGCCTATGAAATTATGATGGACGATTTACGAGATTATCGTTTCTACAAAGCAGATTTAATTCACCCCAACGATGTAGCCGAAGGCTATATTTTTGATAAGTTTTCAGAAACATATTTTGATGAAAATCTAAAAAAGTTTCAAAAAGATTGGCAACAAATAAGTATGCGATTGGCACATCGTCCATTCAACGAAAAGTCGGAAGCACATCAAAAATTTCTGATAAAATTGCTAAACGACTTAGAAAATATCTCATTAAAAGTAGATGTTTCTGAGGAAATAGCAAGGGTGAAAATCCTTATAAAATAAAAAACCTCGGCCGATAGCCGAGGTCTCAGAGCTTCATTGTTAAATGGTATGAATAAGAGGAGTTGTTAGTTGTTTTTTGCCAAAAAATGATTGGCGGTTAATCTATAATTATCAAAAATTGCTCTGGTAATATTTTTTAAATCTCTGTTTTCCAAGCTTTTTTGTGATTTCAATATTTTCGAAGCATAACCTGTCCAGAAAACTTTACTTGTGTTTTGGTCAATCATTGTGATTATCAATGTTCCATTAACAAGCTTTTTTCTATATACATCAAGCGTTTCTTTGTGTACAGAAGTATTGATTTTCTTTACTTCTTGTAACATGAGATTTTTATTGTAAATCGAATAAGTGATTAATACATCAGCATTTTTTTCGCTTTCTACATAACCTCTTATTCTCATTTGTTTTTCAATCTCTTCAACAATTACCATTTCGTTTAACGGTAATTTCCACTCTTGCCGATTACTTGCTTCTTGAACGACTGTAAAAGAACGATTTTCGCTATTATTTACTTGGAAATCATTATTTGCCTTTACAGAAATTTGATTTCGAGTACAAGAAGCGAACAGTAGCCCAACAATGAATGTTGCAACAACTGTACGTTTCATTAATTTTTATTGATTGTTTTTGGATATTGGCGTTTAAGCCTTTACAAAGGTAAAACAATTTTTAATAAAAATATAACTTTATTGATTTTTTTTTTCACTTTCAATATTTTTTTGGCAAATTTTAATTTCAATAGTACTATTAAAATGTATAGAAAAAAATAAATCCCTTCCCCAAAGGAGAAAGGATTTACGGAAATATCCAAAAACAATCTCAAAAAATTAAATATCGTTATTTCTTTAAAACCACTACTGAGTTTACAAGATAATTATTTTTTTCGGTTATTAAGTTATAAACTTTATTAACTTTTTTATTTCCTGTATTTACAAGAAAAATATTGTATTTTTTAAAGGTATTTAATTCATTATCAAAGACATAAACACTTTGTCCAACCTTTAAATCTCCCATTTTCACGCTACCTTTGTCTGTAAGAATCGGGTGATTAGCCGTAGCTTCTAATGATTTCAAACGATACTTTACATTCAGCGAAGCCGTTACCATTTCGTTGGGGTCAACCAAAAGAACTTTCAAAATTTCAAACTCTTTGTTTTCATGAATATCAACCTTTTCTACCGTTGTAAATTCCGCTGATTTCTTAACGGTATTATAAGAAATTACTTTATCACCGACCTTTACCTCGCTGATATTTTTCATTTGTCCATCCGCCATCGTCACTTTAGCATCAGCCGCAAAACAGTATTCGTACTTATCTTCTTCTTTACCTTTTTCACCAGCAACGCCTGAAAATTCTTTCGCAAGTACAAAAGCTATACAAGATGAAAAGCCAGAAACTGATTTTTCTCCATCTTTTAAATCATCAATATATTTTCCCCAAGTTTCTTTTTCTGCCAAAGGATTTGGTACAACTAAATTGATACGTTTTCCATCTTTTGGAGTGGTGAAAATTAATAAATTAGCAATTTCTTTCATCCCAGCCGACTCAAGTACTTTATAGAGGTAAATTCTACGTTCGATTCCGTCCGAAAACTTAAAAATGTAAGGAGAAGTACTGTTATCTAATACAAAATTGCCATCTTTTACATAAGTATCTTTATCTAAATTCTTGATAGCTATTTTCTTTACTGCTTCAAATTCAGTGAATTTGATACCCATTTTTTCGCCTTCTTGAGCAAAAATATTGATGGATAAAAATAAAAATGTAATTAAGTATATGATTTTCTTCATGCTTGAAATCTGTTTATGAAATGGAGTGTATGTGGTTTATGGTACTAAGCTCCATTTACTCTTTTATGAATTTGTGTTACTACCGAATTGGCTGATTCAAAAGCTCCTGCCATCCATGCTGTTAAGTAAGAAGTATGTTCTCCTGCAAAGTAAATTTCGTCATCAGGCTTAATTAAAGCCGGATAGAAACGTTTTCTTGCTGATTCGCTATACTCTGCCCAGCCTCCTTTTGAATAAGGTATTTTGTGCCAAGCCAAAGAAAATGAACTTTCAAATTCTGTTTTGTACTGTGGGTGAATTTTACCTCCTTGTTCTAAAGCAGCTTTTTCTCTGTCTTTCAGCGATAAATTTCCTAATCTTACCGCTCTATCATGAAAATTATAATAGCCTTTTAATACGCCTTTTTTTCCCATGAAGTTGTAAGAAGGGTAAAATATTTGCGTAATGTCCATATTGGTTTTAGAAATTCCTCCAAAAATATGGTCATCTTCTTCCCAGAATCTACGCTTAAACTGCAAACCAATTTTTCCAGTATTCATATAAGGCACAAAATCGGCTGCTCTTCTTACATCAGACGATAAGTCTGACTGAATATTTTTAAGAATAGGTAATGGAATAGTACAAATACAATAATCTCCACTGATTTCTTTCACAGCACCAGTTTTGTCTTTGTAAACAATTTTTACGCCTGGCGATGTTTTTCTAATTTCTTGTACTTCTGCTTGGTATTGAATTTTACCTTCTAATCTTTTTGCAAAAGCATAAGGAAGGGCATCCATACCGCCAACAGGCTGTAACATTACAGGCTGTTGATTGAAAGTATATTCGCCAACGTTAGAAAAAGCGGGATGAAAAAAACCAGATTCGATGATGTCGTGTAATAAATGTGGAGCAGCTAATTCTGGAGATTGTTCACCATAAGCTCCTTGTTTTTTATAGCCATGACGTTCAGAACCTTTGTATTTTTTCATAATGTCCAAATCTCCCTCTTCTTTTAAGTAAGCACTTAATTTTTCAAGGTCTTCTTTGGTAACATCTTCATCTAATGCTTTTTGGTCAATTGCTTTTGTAAGAAGTTCGCTTGTATAACCACGTACATCTGCATGAATTTCTCTAATTTTAATGGGCTTATTCGATAATTTTCCAGTGCCTTCTGCATAATAATAAGCACCTTCGTTTACGTTCATGAATATTTCTAAAGGAATATTAAATTCACGACAATAGTGTAAACTTAGTGTATGATTATGTGGTATTCTGGCTGCACCACCGTTATAATACAAACCTTTATCGAAAGTACAAGTTTGTGTTACTCCTCCAATTTCTGTCTCTGTTGTTCCGCCTCTGATAGTCCAGATTCTTCCTCCTGGTCTATTTCTGGCTTCTAAAACAGTAACTTCATAGCCTAATTTTGTTAATTCATAAGCACTCGACATTCCAGCTAAACCAGCACCTAAAATGATGATTTTTTTATTAGCCTTATTTCTTTGAAGGTTGAGTGGTTTTGCATTTGATTCGGGAATCAGTCCGAAACCCAATAAAGTAAGGTAACTGGCAGAACCAGTTTTTTCGATAAAGTCTCTTCTTGTCATTTGATGCTTTTTAGAGATTCATACTTGCTTCAATGCAATTTTGAAGCAAGTATGAATCACAAAATCAGGAGATAATTTTAGAAAATGCTTCAGCGAATGATTTCATTTCGTCTAAAGTTCCGATTGAAACTCTGCACCAATGCTGACGGTCGAATTCCCATTTTCTAAGCATCACACCTTCTGCTGCCATTTTACTTAGCATATCTGAGCCTTTCATTTTCAAAGGAAAAATCACGAAATTAGCCGATGAAGGAATGTAAGTATATCCAATTTTTGTTAAGAAAGCATACAAATATTGTTTTGATTCCTCAGTGTTTTTCAAAGTCAATTGTTGAAATTCTGTATCTTTCAAAGCAGCAATGGCAGCAGCAAATGAAGGGACAGACATATCAAAACCTCCTGAACAATAAGGCTGAATTTTCTTTAGGATTTCTGGTTTAGCAATAGCATAACCACAACGTAAACCTGCAAAAGCATATAGTTTAGACATTGTGCGAAGTACCAAAACATTCTTACCTGCTTTTACCGCAGGAATCATCGTAGCTGTTTTAGGGTCTTTTGCGTAATCAATGTATGCCTCATCTGACAACACAGTGATTTTATCAGAAACATTGTCAATAAAAGCACTCAAAGACTCCGAAGGAAGTATCGCACCAATCGGGTTGTTGGGGTTAGTGATGTACACCAAACTCTGTGAGCCATTTATTTTGCTGGCAATGGCATCCAAATCGTACTGATAATCTTTGGTCAATGGTACTTTTTCCATTGGTACTCTTTCTTCATTTCCAGAAATGTAGCAAGGGTCACCAACTAAAATTTTACCTTTTTGTCCGAAAGCTACTAAAGACGCTGTTAATAATTCAGATGAGCCTGCTCCTAAAAGAATATAGTTTTCAGGTACTCCTTCTTTTTCAGCAATGGCCTTGATTAGCTCGCTACGCAATTTAAAAGCATAGCGATTAGATTCACCGATAGCTCCAATTAAAGCCTGTTTAGTTTTTTCTGATGGCCCCCATGGATTTTCGTTGGCACTAAGTCTAACAAGCGTCTTAGCAGTCGTTGGTATGTTAGTATGTTCTCTTTCTAAAGTAAATTCTTGAAGAAGGCTTTGCTGTAACTCCAGACGAAGTAAAGGATTTGCTGCTGCTTTTTGAATGAAAGCACTTGCAGTACTAATACCAGCAGTAGCTAATAAACTTTTTTTAAGCCAATTACGACGATTAAGATTTAGTGACATTTCACACAATTGTTTAAGAGTGAATGATTTGATGAAGGTTTTCTATTAAGCAAGTTATTTCAAGCTCTCAAGTAATTATCTGAACTTCTACGGGGAAGTATCCCCGTAGAATTCGAATATAATAGTTATAAGTTGATGAAGTTCTTAGTTGTACTATTTTTAGCTAAAGGTAAATCAAATATTTTAGAAATAAAATCTAAAATGATAATTTTTTCGTTAAAAAATAACCTATAAATGCTAATTTATTCAAATATATCTATTTTTTTGGTGATAAAATTACCTTAATTGATAATTACTTTGCAAAAGTATAAAAAAATAGTTTTTTGATAAATAGAGAGAAACACTCATTTATTACCATTTTTTTTGTACAAAAACAATACTTCAAATTCTTATCTGGCTTATTACGCTTGCTATGTAGTTTATTTTACAGAGACTCTTGAGAGTCTGGTGAAGGCTTGTCCTTTATAACTTCCGCTCCAATTAAGGGCAACGCTGTTCCCTGTTGCTGGTGCTGTTAGCCCTAAAGATGCCCAAGTTTTCTCTACACTAATTTTTCCTTTGGCATCTGTTGTAAGCTCTGCCACGGTAGCACCAGTACTTCTTAATGAAATTACTATTTTGGTATTGGCTACTGGAAGCGAGTCGATACCTTTTGTATAATCAAGAATATTTGTTTTGTCTAACTCCAAAATTCTGGCCGATAAAACAACATTTCCTGTTTTGGTATAACTTACTGTTGGCTCTGTCGAAAAATCTCCATAAGGAATTCCATCAATTGCTACCAACACGGGCGATACTACTCTGGGTACTAAAGGGTCATCTACTTCTTTACAAGATGTTAAGGCTAAAAGAGCAAAAAGGGCAATCAATACAAATGGGGGTAATTTATCTATGTGTTTCATGATTGTTCTATTTTATTGTTAATACTTTTTGAAAGCTTAATTATTTCTCGGCCCACCAAAGTTTAGTTTTCATGTCATTCGGTCCGCCATTTAATTTTTCACCTTCAGCTACGTTGGTAGCATTTAGTGAATACTCTGAACCCGGATAAGGCAAACGAGTAGGAATAATTCCGCTATTTTCAAATACGGCTCTTGGGTCGGCAGCAGGCATTATCGGATAACCTGTTCTACGGTACTCTGTCCAAGCTTCAATACCTTGTCCAAACAAAGCAATCCATTTTTGGTCAAGTACTTTTGCACGAGTAACAGTTCCTAATTGTGCTAATAAATCAGCCGCTCCCGTAGCTCCGAACTGAGCAAAAGAAGCATTTACGCCATTTTCAAAATAAGTCTGAGCATTTCCAGTAGTTATGTCGCCGTCGATACTTGCTTCTGCTAAAATGAATTGAAGTTCTGCGTAAGTCATGATTACTTCTGGTGCTGCTGCCGCAGTAAAGAAACTTCCAATTGTAGAGCTACTTTCCAAATATGTAGTGGCAATGGCATCTGGTAATCCATTGGCATGACCTTCGTACTTGCCTGCTTTGTTTGGATTTCCGAAGATTTTGATTCTACCATCGTTCAAACCATTCATTTTATCAACCAAAGTTTTACTCAAATTCCAGTCAGTACGTCCGTCTTGAATCAATACTTGATTCCACTCATTATTACTTGGCAAAATGGTGGTACATTTCAGTGAAGCGTTGTCGTCGTTACTTGTAAAAATTGGATACTTCACTGGGTCTGAAAGTATTTCACGCATGATTGCTCTCGACTCAGTAGGTTTTTTGGCAGCCTGACGATTCGCCAATCGTAAACGCAAAGAGTTGGCAAATTTTTTCCATTTCAAAATATTTCCAGCATAAAGAATATCTCCAGAAACAGCTGGCCCAGCTACATTGAGTTTCTCGTTTGCTATTTTCAAATCTTCGAGCATTCCTGCATACACTTTTTCCATTGAATCATACGCAGGCGTATAAATTGGGTCGGTGGCTGTTCCTTTTAATGCCTGACTGTAAGGTATTGCTCCCCACATATCGGTTAATAAAGAAAAAGTCCAAGTACGCATTACTAAAGCGATGCCTTCATAATTGCTATTAGGAGTTGCCGAAGCAGATCCTGAAAGTGTAATGATACGGTTGAAATTCGACTGAGCATCATTGAAAAAACCTTTCCAGTTATTCAAGGGTAAAGCCTGAGAAATACCGTAGTTATCGCCTTCGTTTGAATAAATATTTCTTGTTAAATGCTGAATCCAAAGTGCTGCACCGTCGAGGTTGATGCGTTCAAAACGAGTACGATGTCCCCAGTAGCGGTCAATGGAACTTTCTATACCTGTTGGTAAAAGGAATTGTGGGGTAATGGATGAAGGGTTGTTGGGGTCAACATTCATCTTATCAAAATCGCCAGTACAAGCTCCAGTTCCCAATAAAATACTGGCAACCAGAAGATATATTTTTGTATGTTTTTTCATTGTCGAATATTTTTTGGGTGAAAATCTTGTGACAAAAACAGGTTCTCAAAAGCTGATTACGCAAGGCTATTGCCACAATGATTGATACAAGTTTTATTTAGTTGTTGCGAATAAGGTTTAAAAGCTAAATGATAAATTAGCTCCGATACTTCTTGTTTGTGGTAATTCACCATAACCAAAACCTTGTCTGTTTCCACCATTTGCATCAATTTCTGGGTCTTGATGTGGGTGATTTTTGAAAATCATCAAGACGTTACGACCAACTGCTGAAATTTTTGCTGACTGAAAACCTAATTTTCTCACCAAAGCAGTAGGTAATTTATAGCCCAATGATACTTCACGAAGTTTTACATAGCTGGCATCAAAAATGGCTGCTTCATGATAACGACGAGGGTTGTTATAACCATAGTATTGGTTAGCACTTACGATGATGTCGTTCGGAGCATAATTTTTTGTACCATCTGGATTTGTACTAACAATTTTTACACCTTGACCGATTACTCCTTCTTCACGACCAATTGCTGTTTCAGCATACTGACCCGTCCAACGAGCATTGGCAGTACCTTCGTCATAAATTGAACCACCCATACGAATATCAATTAATGTTGAAAGTGAAAGGTTTTTATAGTTGAAAGTGTTTGTAAAACCTCCAATCCAGTCTGGCTGAATATTTCCTAAGATTTTTTGAGTAGTTGATAACTGAGGTAAACCGTTTACTAAAATCAACTGCCCGTCTGGAGCTCTTTCGAAGCCATAGCCATATAAAGTTCCGTAGGGTTGTCCAACACGAGCTTCAGAAGTTAAGCCACGGCGTTCGTTCAATACGTAAGTGGTTAATCCTTCTGCTAATTCAACCACTTTGTTTCTGTTGCGGGCAAAGTTGAAACCGACTTCCCAAGTAAATCCATTTGAAAGCTTGAGTGGAGTACCTGAAACGGTGATTTCTACCCCTCTGTTGGTGATTTGACCAGCATTCAAAATACGAGTATTGTAGCCAGATGCTTTAGAGATTTCAACCCCTAAAATTTGGTTTTTGGTACTTTGCTCGTAGTAAGTTAAGTCTAAATTTACTTTACCTTTGAATAAACGGAGGTCTAAACCAGCTTCAAGCCCAGTCGTAATTTCTGGTTTCAATGAAGAGTTGGCAATGGTAGTATTTTCAGCAAATTCTGGAACTGAACCATTCCAAGAAGTACCTGCACGATAAGTTTGAGCTAACTGATAAGGGTCGGCATCGTTACCTACTTGTGCCAAACTGACACGTGCTTTTCCGAATGATAAAACATCACCTTTTATACCATCTATCAAATCTGTAAATACTGTACTCAAAGAAGCTGATGGATAAAAATACGAGCGATTCCCAGCAGGAAGTGTTGACGACCAGTCGTTACGTGCTGTTAAGTCTAAGAAAATAGCATTTTTGAAACCCAAGTTTACTGAACCAAAAGCACTTTGTACTTCTTGCTTTTGAATAGCCGAAGCAATTGTGTTTTGGCTTGGCACGGCATTTCCTGCATTGTACAATCCATCAATTACTAATTCACCCACATAGAGATAATTTCTCTTGTAATAATTGGTTCTGATAATTCCTCCGACTTGTGCGTTGATAGAAAAATCTTTACTAACGTTTTTATTATACGTAAGTATCGCATCGGTATTTGTTTCCTGACGACGAAGTACTTCTTCTGAGAATCTACCCGGTGTACGGTTTCCGTTTCTTACTCTTTCAAAGTTTACGACAGTGATACGAGTATCCGTCCAAACATCCGTACCAGTTCTCAACATGGCACTTAATTCTGGTGTGATTTTGTAATTCAAAGCAATATTTCCAACTAAGCGGTCTTTTTCGTTAGAAGCAGGTAATTTTTCTTGAATGTAATAAGGGTTTGTAAAGAAAGTATGTTGCCAGTTTGGTGGGTCGCTGTCTGGAAGTCTGCCAGCCACAGCTCTTTGAATATGCACATCCTTATAAGATTCCCAATCACGTAGTTGTTCCCAAGAAATATGTCTGTGCGACCAAATAAATTCCTGACCACCTGTATAACCTCTGTTATTCGACCAAGACTTTACGTACTCGGCAGAAAGGGTTACATTCAATTTTGGAGTAAAGTTGTATCCTGAATTAAATTTGAAGTTATTTCTCTGAAAATCATTGAAATACATAATTCCATTTTGTTTCAGATTGCCAACTGATAGCCTAAAGTTTCCTTTATCGTTACCTCCAGAAATAGCTACGTTATTGGTGAAAGCAGTACCTGTTTGCCAAAATTCTTGGAAGTTATTAGGCTGTGGAGTAAGTGGAGCAACAGATTTACCTGTCCACCATTGACGCACCAAACGTCCATCCATAGGAGCCCCCCAGCTTTCGTCAGTTCCTTCTGTACCACTTAGCGGAGCATTAGGCCCATAAGCTGCACGATATTGGGTAATTTCAGTTGGGTCAGTGATTGAACCACTCCAGCCATCTGTGTACCAAGTACGATAGCCATTTCCTCCACCATAGATATTTTGAAAATTTGGACTGATAAAAGGTCTTTCGGCTGTAAAGTTAGAATTTACTTCTACTCCAATGCCTTTTGTGCCAGCACCATTTTTTGTAGTAATCAAAATAACACCATTGGCAGCACGAGAACCATACAAAGCTGCGGCATTGGGGCCTTTCAAAACCGCAATATCTTTCACGTTGTCGGGATTTACTTCCGAAAGTCCAGAGCCATATTGTTTGTCAAAACTTTGTTGGATAGGTACACCATCAATCACCACCAAAGGCTGATTATTACCAGAAACTGACGATGAACCACGGATTTGGATAGTAGCCGCAGCACCCGGCCCAGCACTGGTGTTTACTCTGAAACCTGCAATTTTACCAGAAAGTCCGTTGGCTAAATTGGCAGACCTTGCTTCTGTAAGTGATTCACCTTTAAGCTGTTGCTGAGAAAAGCCTAATGCTTTTTTCTCTCTTTGTACACCAAGTGCAGTTACCACTACTTCTGATAATTGCAATACATCAGGTTTAAGTTTTACATTAATTGAAGTCTGAGAACCCACTGGAATCTCCTGTGGAGACATCCCAACGAAAGTAAAAACTAAAATATCTTTGGAACTACAAGCAATCTTAAATTTTCCTTCGCTACTCGAATTCGTTCCAATCGAAGTTCCTTTTACAAGAATCGTAACACCGGGCATAGGCATTCCATCTTCAGCAGAGGTGACTGTTCCCGTAACACTTAGTTTTTCTTGCGAGAACGCTGATGTGGTAAACAGCAGTAATCCCCACAATAGTAATAGAATTTTGTTCATAAGTATTAGTTGTTTATGGTTGTGAAATTATTATACTGAAATTTGGGCAATACAATACTGGGCAATGATTTTTGGTCATTGTCAAATCTGTTTTTATGTTTTGAAAAAAGGCAATACGAAATCAGAACACTTTTTGAGTGCTAATAGCAATGTTCGTGATTTAGATTATAAATTGAAGAGTTGTTTTTGGAAAAAAGGAAAAATAAGAATGCGTAAACTGCTTGTATCTGGTTTGTTTTTAAAAGCTTTTAGTGAATTAGTTTTATTAGTTTGTTATGGTTATGTTATGAGAAATTATACTTAAAGCGACAAAGATTTTTTTGTACATAATATTAAATTAATCTTTTTTATCCTGCTTTTTGCATATTTCTAAGTACGATTATAGTCAATTTATTTAAAATCCCAAACTAAAAATCCAAAAAATATTCATTTCAAGTGAATAAAAAAAATTATTTTGACCCTATTTTATAATAAATATAATGATTTAAAGAAAGCACAAAAATTGGTTTTTGAAATGATAAAAATCAGCATTTAGATTGTGTCAGTATCACACACTTATTGTATCAAAAAAATTAAGTTAAATTACTTAAATCCTCGTATAAACACTTTATTAATAGATATTTATACTAAATTGTGCTGTAATCATTAAATTAAACCTTATGGAATCTTTATCTTTAGAACAGCTTCGTTATCCGATTGGGGAATTTGAAAAACCTACAGAAATTAGTGATGCCTTGTTAAATCTTTGGATTGACGAAATAGCATCGCTTCCTACATTGTTGAAAAAATCTGTGGAAGGCTTAAATGCTGAACAATTGGAACTCCCCTACCGACCAGAAGGCTGGACTCTCCGCCAAACTGTCAATCATGTTGCCGACTCGCATTTGAACGCTTACTGTCGTTTTAAATTAGCACTTACAGAAGATACTCCAACAATTCGCCCTTATGAAGAACAATTTTGGGCAGAATTAGAAGATGGTAAAAACGCTCCGATAGAGTGGTCGCTTACTTTATTAGAAATGCTTCATAACAGATGGGTGATGCTTTTGAAATCAATGACCGAAGAACAATTTGAACGCAAGTTTGTCCACCCTGCAAGCCAACAAACGAACTCGCTTCGTACTGTGGCAGGTATGTATGCTTGGCATGGTAAACATCACACCGCTCATATTACTGAATTGAGAAAGAGAATGGGAATTTGAGAGTGTGGAGTTTTTTGAATGTGGAGTGTTGAATGCTGAGTGAGGAGTTTAATTTGGCTTCAAAACTCTGTATTCCTAATTCATCACTCAAAAACTTTACACTTGAAAGTAAAAATAATGGAAATTCATATTTTCAAAAAATATTAAATTATGAACCTTAAAGCTTGTTTTCTGGGCTTTAAGGTTTTTCTGAGCTTTACTTTTATCAGCTTTCATCTTTTTTCACTTATCTTTAACTTTTCATTCAACAACCACTTTAAAGATTTGGTATTAACCTTTTGTACATGGAACGTTTCACAGGACTTATTGGGATTGTATTAATTTTAGGAATTGCCTATTTGATGTCGAATAACCGAAAAGCTATTAACTACCGCACAGTAGGTGTGGGCTTGGCTTTGCAGTTTGGCTTGGCTGTTTTTATTTTAAGAACCGACATTGGAAAAACACTATTTACTAAATTAGGAGAACTGGTAAATCAACTCCTTGAAAAAGCAGACAAAGGAGCAGAATTTGTTTTTAGTTCACTGGTACAACCCGAATTAATGACAAAAGCCTTCGGTGAAGGTCATGATTTTGTTTTTTTCTTCAAAGTAATTCCTACGATTGTATTTGTAGCGGTTTTGGTAAATATTCTGTATCACCTCGGAATCATGCAAAGAGTAATTGCCGTTTTGGCAAAAGGTATGCACTGGCTCATGGGCGTAAGTGGAGCAGAGGCTCTTTCAAATGCAGCTTCGGCTTTTGTTGGACAAGTGGAGGCTCAGATTATGATTAAACCTTATTTAAAGGGTATGACAAAATCTGAATTATTGGCTTCGATGTCGGGAAGTTTTGCTTGTATTGCTGGTGGTGTAATGGCTACTTATATCAAATTGGGCGTACCTGCTTCGTATCTTTTGGCGGCAAGTATTATGGCTGCACCGGGTGCTTTAGTGATTTCAAAAATCGTTTATCCTGAAACTGAAAAATCTGAAACACAAGGTTTTGTTCAACTTGAAATTAAGAAAGCTCATTCCAATTTGGTGGATGCCATTGCTTCGGGTGCTTCTGAAGGCTTGAAAGTTGGCTTCAATGTAATAGCGATGCTAATTGGTTTTATTGCTTTGATTGCTCTAATTGATTCTATTCTTTGGCATGTTGGTTTTTACGTTTTCGGTATGCCAAACCTTAGTATGAATTTCATTTTAGGAAATGTTTTCTCGGTATTTGCTTGGGCTATGGGCGTACCCAGTAAAGATATTCAGGTAGCAGGTGCTTTGATGGGAACAAAAATGGTAGTAAATGAATTTGTAGCCTACTTGGATTTAGTGAAAATCAAAGAAACTTTAGATGTAAAAACTTTGGCTATCACCAGTTTTGCTTTGTGTGGTTTTGCCAATTTTAGTTCGGTAGCAATTCAGATTGGAGGTATTGGCGAATTAGCTCCTGAGCGTCGTACTGATTTAGCCAAATTAGGTTTCAAAGCATTAATTTGTGGTACTTTGGCAAGTTATCTTTCCGCTACTTTAGCAGGATTACTTTTGTAAAAATACGTACTACGCATAAAAGCCTGACGATTCTTGATTTCGTCAGGCTTTTTTTATGGACTTGAATAGAGTTTTCTACTCCTTGATATTATCTAAATTATAATGTAAACCACGATTTTCTTTTCTGGCTCTGGCATCTTTGATAATGAGGTAAGCTACATTAATCATATTGCGGAGTTCGTTGATTTGAACAGAAATTTTTGATTGACGATACAATTCTTCGTGTTCAAGATAAATCAATTCCAGACGGTCGTAAGCTCTTTTTAGTCTTCGGTCTGTTCTTACGATACCGACATAATTACTCATGATAGATTCTAATTCACGAGCCATTTCTGTTACCAATACTAATTCTTCAGGATGCGTCGTTCCTTCGTCATTCCAATCTGGAATATTGGTAGGAAGTATATTGTCTTCAAAAATTTCAATGGATTTCAAAAATGCTCGATGTGCATATACAATGGCTTCTAAAAGTGAATTAGATGCCAAACGATTTGCCCCATGCAAACCTGTTGACGAACATTCGCCAGCGGCAAACAAGAAATTAATATTCGTTTGCGAGTACTCATTTACTTTGATACCTCCACACAAATAATGCTGGGCTGGCACAACGGGAATCATGTCTTTTCCTGTAATATCCAAACCGAGATTATCTTTACAGTACTGGTAAATCATCGGGAAATGATGTGTAAAATCCTCATGGTCGAGATGGCGAGTGTCTAAATACACATGGTCCACGCCATTTTTCTTCATTTCAGAGTCGATGGCTCTTGCTACAATATCACGTGGAGCTAATGACAGGCGTTCGTCGTACTTTTCCATAAAAGTACTTTCGTCCATATTTTTCAAAATACCGCCATGTCCACGCACAGCTTCTGAAATCAAAAATGAAGGTTTTTTGCCGGGTTGATACAAAGAAGTAGGATGAAACTGAATAAACTCCATGCCTTCTACTAATCCTTTGGCACGGTATGCCATCGCAATTCCGTCGCCAGTGGCAATGGTTGGGTTGGTTGTACTTTGGTAAATCTGCCCGATTCCGCCCGTAGCCAACAGCGTAGTTTTAGCTAAAAATGTTTCGGTTTTTCCAGTAATAGTATTAAAAATATAAGCTCCGAAACACTTTTTATCGGGTGTATCTTTGGTTACTTTTTCGCCCAAATGATGCTGCGTAATTAGGTCGATGGCAAAGTAATGCGTAAAAAAATCTACACTTTTAAAAGATTTTACTTTTTCTAATAAAGCTCTTTCGATTTCGTTGCCTGTTGAATCTTTATGATGCAAAATTCTTTGGTCGGAATGTCCTCCTTCTTTCACTAAATCATAAGAGCCGTCCTCTTTTTTATCAAAGTTTGTTCCGTAGGCAATCAGTTCTTTTAGGCGTTCGGGGGCTTCTGTTACTACAATTTCTACTGCTCTTTTATCCGACATAAAATCGCCCGCCACCATTGTATCTTCTATGTGTTTTTCAAAAGAATCTTCATCTTTCCAAACCGTAGCAATGCCACCTTGTGCATATTTCGTATTACTTTCTTCGGCGATGGTTTTTGTGATGATTGCTATTTTTACATTTTTGCGTTTTTCTTCAAAGTATGTAGCAATTTTGGCTGTATAAGAAAGCCCAGCGATACCTGAGCCGATAACTAAAAAGTCGTATTGGGGCATAATGATGAAAACGGCTTGCCGCCCGCATTTAATGATTAAATTAAAAATACAATGTCACGAATGAACAAAGTTATTTTAAAAACTTCTTTATTAATATTTTATAATGATTTAATAGCTTTATTTCTACCAAAAACAAAGGTAATTTTGCTTATTCTAATAAAATGTTTCAGATAATTGTTATAAAATTGACATTACATTAGGCAAAATGTTTCATTTTTTATGCAAAAAATATCATTCAGATTGCTATAAATCAGCATAAACAATTCATAAATATTGGAGAAATTTATGAAAATTTAATGAAGTAAGTTTACTTTAATAATTTCAAATTCCAGTCGTAATGATTAAATTCGGCTAAAAAAAATGGAAATAGCGAATCACTTGTAAATACCCTAAATAAAAATAGTATATGGAAGAGACAACACAAAGTAGTGGTATTTGGAAGATTACGACAGGTTTTTTGGCAGTAACAGTGTGTGTACTTGGTTATTATTTAAAGAATGCAAATACAGTAAAAGAAGAACAAAAAATTGAAATTACGAATAAAGTACAGGCTTTAACCCTCACAAAAATTCGCTTAGATTCATTGAGTTTACAATTAGACACCAAAATCGCCCAGATAAAATCATTGGGCGGACAAGTGGATGATTTACTGGCAGCAAAAAAACAATTAGAACTCGACAGAATTCAGCTGAAAAAAGACAGTATTTTTTCAACCACTCGTTACGAAAATAAAATTGCAGAATATCTTCGCTTGATTCAAGCTAAAAATACTGAGCTTTCGCATTTAAAAAAGGAAAATGTAAGACTGGCAGATAACACTAAATTATTGGCTTCTGAAAATGCCAGTCTATTGACTGAAAATGCACAACTAAAATACTTTAGACAAGTACTCAGCGATTCGCTTGATAATTATTACCAGAAAAACCTTGAACTTACGGCTACCGTGAACAAAGGTGCGGCTTTGCAGGCTCAAATGGTACAAGCTATTGCTGTTTCAAGTAAAAATAAGGAGCGAAAAGGTGGTTTATTTCGTGTGGCAAAAGTAGATAAAATGAAAATTGCTTTTCAACTTTTGCCGAACGCCATTGCTAAAGAAGATAATAAATCTATTTTTATAAGAGTAATTGACCCAAAAGGAAGTATTCTGTACGACTCGAATGTTGGCTCTGGCAATTTTGATTTGATGGGAAAAGAATCCGTTTATACCATTAAAAAAGACATTACTTTTCAGCGAAAAGGACAAAGTGTAGAGATCGTTTACGCCAAAGGCACGGGAATTCAATACCAAGTCGGGCAGTATGAAATTGAATTGTACTGCGAAGGTTTTAAAATTGGAGAAGGACATTTTGCCATCAAATAATATTCAAATTGAAAATTTACCCTTTCTCTATGAAAGGGTTTTTTTATGGAGAAATCATTCAAAACATTCGCATTTAAGCCTAATGAAGTAGTAGCGTCTATTGGTGCGAGTGGTGGCGTTTGGGAAATTTACTTCGCCTCTCAGGTCGAAAACCTTACATTTTATTTACAAGACATCGACGAAAATCTGTGTAATCAAGAAGAAATTGAGGCAGGAATTACTTTTTATGAAAAATTCCTCAAGAGAGCAATTTCAGGAAAATTTTTCTCCGTCATCGGCACAGAATACCAAACCAAACTCCCCTATCATACTTTCGACAAAGTACTTATCCTCAATAGTTTTCATGAATTTTCATTTCCTGATGCTATGCTTCAAGACATTGCCAACATCTTGAAACCACAAGGCATACTTTTTATAGAAGAACAATTGGCAAGCTACGAAGGCGAAATTCATGAAGGTTGTTTAAAAGCACTCTATCGTGAACCTGTACTGATAGATTTTGTTATACAATTCGGTTTTACTCTTCTGAAAATTGTTGATAAAGGTAACGCCGTAAAGATTTTTAGTTTTCAAAAAAAATAAGGCTGAAAACCGAATTTTCAGCCTTATGAAAAACAAAAAGAACTTCTCTAAAACCATTATTTAAGCATCAAGGCTGAATTGCGAATTAGGATTATTAAAGGATTTTTTTCAGTTTTTAGCTTTACAAAAACGTTTTTAGTGAAAGTATTCATCCAAATTCCCAAATACAAAATTGCCTTAACCCTTTCGTTCACAATTAATTCAGCATTCATAATTCGGCACTCATACTTATCTCCCCATCCAACCACCATCAACTGTTAAGATTGTGCCATGCACATAATTTGAAGCTTCGGAAGCTAAGAAAACCACTGGGCCTTTGAAGTCTTGTGGCTCACCCCAACGATTAGCAGGAATACGACTCAAAATAGCAGTACTTCTTTCGGGGTCGTTGCGTAAAGCTTCGGTGTTGTCTGTGGCAATATAACCGGGAGCAATTCCATTTACATTTACACCTTTGCCAGCCCATTCGTTTGCCAAGGCTTTTACTAAACTCGCCAAAGCACCTTTCGAGGCAGCGTAGCCCGGCACGTTGATACCTCCTTGAAAACTTAATAATGAACAAGTAAAAATGATTTTCCCACTTCCTTGTGCAATCATGTCTTTTCCGAATTCACGTGCCAAAAGAAATGGCGTATCTAAATTGATGCTCAAAACACTGTCCCAGTACTCATCTGAATGTTCGGCAGCAGGATTTCTTTTGATAATTCCTGCATTATTCAGCAAAATATCTACTTTAGGATTTTCGGCTTTTACTTGTTGAATAAATTCATAAACCTTCTCACGATTGGATAAATCAGCCTGATAGGCTTTAAAATTTCGTCCTAAAGCCTTCACTTCTTGTTCGATGATACTTCCTGAAAGTTCCAAAGAGCCAGCAACTCCAATAATATCTGCACCAGCTTCAGCCAAACCAAGAGCCATCCCTCGCCCAATACCTTTGTTACAACCTGTCACCAAAGCGATTTTTCCACTAAGGTCAAAATTTTTAAAATTATTCATTTGATGGATTTTTTCGTTTAAATCAAATTTTTAGAAGCCTATATGATTCAGTGCATTTTGTACAAACAATTCATTTTTATCAGTCATAAGCAGACTACTTCATAAAGTAAGTTTGATTGATTTTTTACTTCATGTCGCTGGTATTTTAATTTCGTTTTGGCTTACCCAATAGCTATACAATTACAATCCACGTTTATAAAATACAATCACCGATTATGTCGAACTATCGGCAATTTCATCCAATCATTTTAGCAAATGTGTTAAGCAAACAGCCCATGATTAACTCAAGGAAATACTTTTGCTCGAAGCCAATTGATAAAAATGAATTGAGTGATTTTGCCCGATTTTTTAAAGCCCAAACAGGTATAAAACCCTCAGAGTATCGGCACTCCTTTTAAGTTTAACATTTGCTTTCGTTCCCATTCCAAGAGAGTTGTTCGTATTGAACAACTCTTTTTTTGTAGATTATTTTAGGATAATATTTTATCAATTAAGTATGAATGATTGATTATGTATAACATTGATACAATATTGATAAAAAATTATACTATACCAATATTAATTTTGTTTAACAAATTATTGCAATTATTCAATAAAAAAGCCAACTCTACTGGTAATAGAGTCGGCTTTGGATGATTTTCAAACTCGCTAAAATTCAAAAACAGCCCAAACTATGAAAAAAAATTTTATTTTTAGCTATCCGAGAGCTAAAACTTTTTATTCGGTCATCATAATACTGCTTTCATTTGCTCAGTCATTTGCCCAGAGTATTAGTGGAAGCGTCAGAACAACAAATGGTGAAAAACTATCGGGGGTAAGCATTGCCATCAAAGGCACAACCAAAGGAACAACAACCGATAAAGACGGAAAATATGTGATTGAGGCACGAAAAAACCAAACGCTTATTTTCTCTTTTGTAGGCTACGAATTACAAGAAGTAGCTGTTGGCGATAAAAAGCAATTAGATATTACCTTGAAAGAAGCAACCGAAAGCCTCGAAGAAGTAGTCGTAACGGCAGAAAACCGTTCGGTTTCGGCACAGCGAGTACCTATTACCCTCGACTTGGTTACGGGCAAGGCTATACAAAAACAGGGTATTACAGATTTAGTTCAACTGCAAGCCATTGCTCCGAGTTTGAATATTGTCACGAATACCATTTTTAATCAAATTAATGTTCGTGGTGTGGGAAGTAACCAAGGTGCTGCCGAACTTTCAGACCAAGCTGTTACGGTTGGAATCGACGGTGAGTACATTAATAGACCCGTAGCCCTAAACGCTGCATTGTTTGACCTCGACCGTGTTGAAGTCTTGAAAGGACCACAAGGTACACTCTATGGACGTAATGCTACCGCTGGAGCAGTAAATATCATTGCTAAAAAACCTACTCAAACTCGTGAAGCAGATTTGGGGCTAAGTTATGGAAATTACAATTCCTTGAAACTGAACGGAATGGTGAATCTTCCTTTAGGAAAAATTGTAGCGGTACGTGCGGCGGGTATATTGAATAAGCACGATGGCTACCGTGACGGAGGTGCAGTGGGAAAAATTGATAACGGAAATATGTGGGCAGCTCGTTTGGGCTTGACTATAAATCCGACCAAAGCGTTGTCCATGTATGTAGCGGGCGAAATTAGTAAAATAGACCAACAAGCACCTTCGCAATATGGTGTTCCGATGGCCAATATTACTGAATTAAAAGATAAAGAACCTATTGCTTGGACAACCCCTTTACCAAATGATTACCCCGTTGCAACGGCTGGTTTTATGAAAATAGACCAATCGGCTATCAGGGGAAAAATCGCCTACAATTTTGGCAAAGCAATTTTAAGCTATACCGCAGGTTATCGTAAAGTAGCTATGACTGGCTATCAGCCTCTTAATGGCTATGTACCAGAAACCAATAGTTTTCATAACGACATTGCATCATCAACGCAAAGCCATGAACTAAGATTAAATGGCGAAACAGCTAAATTGAGCTGGCAGGTGGGAGGTTTTTATGGTGATGAAGACCAAAATACCGCTCGTGGGCTATTATTGGTTTCGGCAGCAGGGGCATTTGGTGGACAAGTTCCTTTTCTAAACTTCTTCATCAGAGATGTAAATTCAAAAACATCAGCCATTTTTGGGCAAGCCACTTATAATGTCAATGAGAAATTGGGCTTTACACTTGGTATCAGAAATACTTCTGACAAAAAGGTTTTAGGTGGGGGAAACTTGGCATCGGCACCTTTTGGTCCACCTTCTATTATTCGATTTTTCTACCCAAATGTGCCTACTTCTCCTACGCAGGCAGGTATGAAACCATTTGAGGGAATCCCGACCGAAGGCAGTTGGAACAAGACTACTTGGTTGGCTGGATTGGAGTATAAAATAGATGCCAATAAAATGTTGTTTGCAAAAGTAAGTACGGGTTATAAAGCCGGAGGATTCGATAATTTAGGTCAGTATAATCCAGAGAGCTTGGTGGCATACGAAATAGGTACTAAAAATAAGTTTGCTAATAACAAATTACGTTTGAATGCTTCGGCTTTCCACTATGACTATAAAGACCAACAAGTGACTATTTTTATCTCGACTGCCATCGGTGGCGCTATCCAAAATGCGGGAGTTAGTACTGTAAAAGGTTTAGAAATAGATGGAGAATATGTTGCAACGAGAGCCAATAGATTTAGATTTTCTGTGAACTTTTTGGATGCGAAATACGATGACCTAAAAACTGTAGCTAATAGAGTAGGTGCAGCAGTAATTGAAAGAAATCTTGCGGGAAACGTAGCACCTATGGCACCTAAATGGACCCTCACGGCAGGCTATAACCACGATTTCAAAATAGGAAAAGGCATTTTAAACGCAGGTATTCAAACTTTGTTTAAGTCGGATTATTATACCACCGCTTTCAATTATGCCATGGATAAGCAAAAGGCTTATACAAAAACAGACATCAACTTGACTTACACAACCCAAGGAGGAAAGTTTGATATAGGCGTATTTGCCCAAAATCTTGAAGATAATCGTATCATCACTTATTCAAGTTTTAATGGTGGTACTATCAATATTTATAACTGGATATTTGGCTCGCCAAGATTAATTGGGGCTCAGTTGAACCTCCATCTGTAATAAAAATAGGGGAGAAGTTTATGCTTCTCCCCATTAATAAACAACCTTAATTGATAAAAACAATGTCAAACGCCCAAAACCGAACCGCAGGAATACCACAAGGAATCATCATTGCTTTGGTTAGTATTTTACCCATGATGGCCGTAATTACACTTATGCCCGTCGTGCCCACACTTCGTAATCATTTCAAAGATGTTCCTTATATCGAAACGTTGGCTCCGTTCGTGATTTCTGCCCCTGGTTTGTGTGTGGCTTTGTTTTCGCCGTATGCAGGATTTTTGGCCGATAAAATCGGTCGTAGAAAATTGCTCATTATTTTCTCAATTCTTTACGGAATCGGTGGTGTTTTGCCCTTTTTTGTAGAAAGTTTCAGTGCATTAATTGCAGGAAGGCTCATTTTGGGTATTGGTGAAGCATTTATCCTTACCATTGCCAATATACTTTTAGGCGATTATTTTGAGCAAAGCCGCCGAAATACGTGGTTGATGATTCAAAGCATCATTGGGCCTGTATTTGGTTTCTTTGTTATCAATAGCAGCGGGCAACTCGCTACGGTGGGTTGGCAATATCCGTTTTTGTTATATGCCATTACGCTTCTTATTCCCATTGGTGCGTTTTTCTTTATCTATGAGCCTACTGAGAAAGCCTCATCGCTTGCCAATGTTCAAAATGGTTCGCTTCAATTTTCGAAGAAATCTTTAGTCAAAGTTTTCTTCACAACTTTCATTGCTTCGGTTCTCTACTATGTTTATACCTTACATTTTTCTTTAGCCTTAGATAAAATAGGTATCAACGACCCTAAAGAAGTGGGTAAAATCACGGCAGTGGCAAGCCTTATGCTACCACTTGGGGCGGTTATGTTTAAGTTATTGGGTACTAAAAGTAATCGAATTCAGTTTGGAATTATGTTTACACTTATCGGTATTGGCTTAATCGGAGTTGGTATTTCTACCGACTTAACTTCGGCCATGATAAGTGCCATTATTCAACAAACAGGTTGTGGTATGGCAATTCCCGTACTGATTGCCTATGGTTTGCGTTCGGTGCCTGTCGAATACCGTGGTCGTGGCATGGGTGTGTGGAGTAGTGGATTTTTCTTAGGCCTTTCCACATCGCCGTTTATTGTGGGTTCGGTCAGAAGTCTTTCGGGCGATATATTAAAAGCCTTCGTCATCTTTGGAGTCGTTTGTTTGGTGATGGTCGTACTTAATTTCATTTTCGATAAAGAATAATTCTTTGTAGGTAAAAATCAGTTATATAATAATGAGTTCAAATATCAAACGTGCTGTAAGTCTTTGTAGCTACCAGGAAGAGTTTTTCCTAAAAAAAAGGAATCTTGACGACAGTGGAGTGGTAACTGTAGCAACTGGCAGCGAATTCGTATGTCAATTTTAATCTAACTAATGCTGAAAATGAAGAATAGATTATTCATAACGATAATGGGCTTTATCTTAATTGTTAGCGGGCTAAATGCCCAAATGCCGACAAAGAAAGACCGTTTAGACGAGGTGGGGCGTAACAATAATATGATTCCTCATTTGCAAAAAAAAGGAAATTCAAAACAACTTATTGTGAATGAAAAGCCTTTTTTGATTTTGGGCGGAGAATTACATAATTCGTCTTCTTCAAATGCGAACTACATGCGTCCAATCTGGGAACAACTGAAAAAGAAAAATCTCAATACGGTCGTGGCACCTGTTTATTGGGAGTTGATAGAGCCTACGGAAGGAGAATTCGATTTTTCTTTAGTGGATAGTATGATTGTTGGCATTCGAAAGCAAAATCTAAAATTGGTCATATTGTGGTTTGGCACATGGAAAAATGGCTATTCTACTTATGTGCCAAGTTGGGTAAAACATGATTCGGATAAATACCCTTATGCCAAGGATAAAAACGGAAAAAATCTTCAAATCCTTTCTGCTTTTGGTGAAGAAACAATGAAAGCAGATGCACGTGCGTTCAAAGCTTTGATGAAACACATCAAAGAGTTTGACCAAAAGGAGCAAACTGTTATCATGGCTCAAATCGAAAATGAGGTGGGTTTATTTTACACACCCCGTGATTATACAGCCGATAAATTGTACCAATCGCAAGTGCCAACAGAAGTACTCAACTACCTAAAAAACAATAAATTACAGCCAGAGTTAGAGAAAATATGGAAAGCAAATGGCAGTAAAACAAAAGGTATTTGGGAAGAAGTCTTCGGTAAAAGTGATACTACTACCACCAACTGGAAAAATTTAAGTTTCTTGACCGAAGAGTTATTCAGTGCCTATCACTACGCTCGTTTTATGGGTGCGGTGGCCGAGGCAGGAAAATCAGAATATCCGATTCCTATGTACGTTAATGCTTGGATAAAACAGCCAAAATTGGGCTATCCTGGCAAATACCCAAGTGGTGGGCCAGTACCGCATACCTTAGATATTTGGAGATTGGCAGCTCCTGCCATTGATTTGATTGCCCCAGATATTTATATTCCCGATGCCAATGCTGTAATAGAAACTTATAGAAGAGATGGTAATGCCGTTTTTATTCCTGAAATTGGACATAACAGTACGGCTACTTTTGAAGCCATGTATGCATTCGGAAATCAAGAAATAATAGGTTTCTCACCTTTTGGCATTGATGATATGACACCAGAAGAAGACCCATTTACGCCTGCTTACAAGGCACTTTCAAAGGTTAAAGATGTTATTTTGAAGTATCAAAGTACTGATAAAATGGCAGGAATATTATTGGATAAAAATAAGCCTATCCACAATTTCGACTTAGGCGATTATTCCATTCAAGCCAATATTGGCAAAACAATTATTGATTTTAATTTGGTTTTTGCGGGTTTTCCTTCAAAAGACCCAAAGCCAGAGGTAGCCGGTGGAATACTCATTAACATTGGTAAAGATGAATTTATTCTTATTGGAAAATACTTCAATATTGAACTAAAAGCAAAAACGCCCAATCCTGCCATGCCATTTTTGGACATTGAAGTGATGGAAGAAGGCTATTTTGAAAATGACATTTGGAAAGTAACTCGTAGGCTCAACGGTGATGAATCTTTTACGAGTATGGGCGGAGATGCTGGTTTTGGCTTTAAAAAAGACCCAAGTATGGCAGCGGTTGCGTTTCCAGCAACCGAAGAGTTTAAAGTTATACGTTTTAAGGTTTTCAGATATAAATAATTAGAATTTTAACTATCATGATAATGCATTTTTCTATTTAGAAAACCTTAATTAAATTTTCTTTTTTTAAATATTCAATAACCATAATATATGTCTTTAAATATCAAACGTGCTGTAAGCCTCTACAGCTATCAGGAAGAATATTTCCTAAAAAAAATGAGCCTTGAAGATTGCATCGCTGCGGCTGCGGCTACGGGTGCAACGGGAATTGAAATTGTAGGTGAACAAAGTGTGCCGGGCTGTCCGAAAATTCCATCAGAAGCATTCATTGAGCAATGGTTTGGGTGGATGGATAAGTACAAGGTTACGCCTGTTGCCCACGATATGTTTTTAGATTATAACAAGAAAAAAGGTCATTACTGGTCAGACGAAGAAGCGGTTGAGTCTTTCAAAAAAGACATACTTTTTGCCAAAGCCTTGGGGTTCAAAATCATTCGTGTGATTGTGAATACTACGCCGCAGATTATTGAAAAAGTATTACCTTTTGCCGAAGACCACGACATCAAATTGGGCATCGAGGTACACGCACCTTGGAATATCAATAGTGCATGGATGTTACGCCACTGGGAAGTGATGGAACGCACAGGTACAAAACACTTTGGCTTTATTCCTGATATGGGTGGTTTTACCCAACGCCTGCCTCGTGTGCAAGTAGAGCGAATGATTCGCAACGGTGCTGACCCCGAAATAGCCAAATACGTTTGCGAACAACACGAAAAAGGCGTAATGGCAGAATACACGGTTTACGAAGTATCTAAGATGAGTAATAGACGTATAGATATGGCCGTAGCAGAGCTTTCACGCCATACACCTTTTGTCAATCCGCTCAGTTTAGTGCCGCATATCGACAGAATTATACACATTCATGGCAAGTGTTTAGAGATGTTGGAAGATTGCACAGAGTACAGTATTCCCTACAATGAAGTAGTTGCCGTATTACAAAAACATGGCTACAATGGCTACATCGCTACCGAATACGAAGGCAATCGCCATATCCAAGATATTTATGAGGTCGATAGCGTAGAACAAGTACGAAGACACCAAGAAATGTTGAAGCATTTGGGATGTGGGATTTAATCCAAAGATGAAAATAATGTTTATAAGATTTTGGAAAAGGAAAAATCCCCAATCCCAAATCATAAATCCAAAATAGAATTATGTACGAAAAATATATGATTGTGCCAGAAAAGGCAAAAAAGACCGAAAAAGGCTTTGAAATAGGAGCAAGATTGCCTTATTACAGAGGTGTTTCGCTTTCGATGGTCGAAGAAATTGAAGTTTCTTTAGATGGCGAAACTTTGCCACAAAGCGATGTAGCTATCACGGTTCATGGCAATACCTATAACCTTGAACAACGAGAAAATGAAACGGATGACCGCTGGGAAATGGGCGAAGTAGCGACCCTTTCGGTGGCTAAAGCAGGTGATTTGTCCGCAGGTGAACACACCATTGGACTAAAAATCAACCTCCGAATTGGCTATATGCCTTTTCCGAGTATCAGAGTTTTCGAGAAGAAAGTAAATTTTACCTAAAACTTAACGCAAATGAATATAGAACAAGAAATGCAAGCCTTGCGTGAAGAAATAAGTGCTTTACGTAAAATTGCTAACCGAGCCAATGACCGAGGAGAAGTTGAAAATTTGTTTAATCGGTATATGTATTACCACAATGCTTTTCAAGACCATCATATCATTCCGATGTGGGTAAAAGAAGGTACTGAAGGCATTCATGCACAATACACCAATGCAGGAATTTACAGCACCTATGAGAGCGTAATTCGCTACCATCAAGACCGCCCCACCCCTGTTGGAAAGCTGATTTTACACTATACCACTACGCCAGTGATAGAAGTAGCAGGCGATGGCGAAACCGCCAAAGGTGTTTGGATTATGGCTGGTTGTGAATCGGGATTGAGTACGAAAGAGGAAGCCGCCAAAATGCCCGATTTTATGTTTTCTCCGCAAGAAGTACAGGGCAAAAAAGTATGGGCACACTGGGTTTGGTGTAAGTATGCCGTTGATTTTTTGAAACAAGATGGCGAATGGAAAATCTGGAAATTTCGCTGTTTTGAGTTGAGCAGAGCTCCTTTTGAAGAAAACTGGATAAGTTTTGCCGAGAAAAACACCTTTGCATTCGACTTGGATTTGATGTATTTCGGCGACGACGGCAAGCCCGTTTTTATGCCACCAGCCGAGTTGCCTGTCAAAAATCCGTATTCGCCTTATCGTCCAGATACCATCCAAACGCTAGTACCCGAGCCACCAAAGCCCTATGCCAGCCATGATGGAAGCTTTTATTAAAATGGAAGATTTGAAGGTATGAGAATTTGAAGATTTGAAGAATAAAATGCAATTAAATGCTCAACTCTTCAACTCCTCAATAAATAGAAAATAAATGAAAATAGGAATAAGCCTTGATATGGTGAATGTTCATCACCAAGAACCCAACCGTAATCGCTACGAAAGCAAGTATTATTGGGATGAGCTATACCCCATGATAGCCACAGCAGGTTTTAGGGCTGTTGAGATTCCGTTTGACCCCTTCTGGATTTTCAGAGGTGGCTCGGGTGTGCCTTTTACCAAGTATTGTATCGAAGTAAAATTTGAAACAGTTGCCAAATTTGTGACTCATTTGCAAGCAAACGGCATCGAAAAAGTGGCAGGGATTCATTTCAATCCTACCATTTTTATGCGTAACGAAAACCTTGATTTTTACTTTGGAGCTTCTGGCTATTTCGGAGGGGAAGCCATCCGTTATGCCGCCGAGTTGGGTTGCGACTACATAGCCATTACTCCCACGCCGCCTTATGGTTTGGTACAGCATTATCATGGCAAAAACCCAAATTGGGAGGGCGATTTTATGAACCGTACCATTCAGTTAATCAATGGTTTTGCAACAATTGCCCAAGAAAAAGACATCAAAATTTCGCTTAGAAATGAGTACTGGAGTGTGCTTCGTAGCCAAGATTACCAAACGTTTCTGTCGCAATTAGATGATTCAATTCATTTTAATATTGATTCGGCAAATTTGAGTATTGCAGGTCAAAATTCAACTGAATTATTAAAAAATAATGCCAGTAAAATTGGTTCAATTTATCTAACCGACACAGCATTTATGGATGATAATGAAACCTGGAAAACACCTTTGCCCGAATATCCACAACACCGTGCTACGCAGGTTTTTAAAGATGTAGGTTTAGGAAAGGTTGATTTGAGCGGATTCTGCCAAACGCTCAAAGAAATTAATTATGATGGCTGGGCAATTGTGAGTAATCGCCAAACCCGTGAACCCATGCGTGCTTTGCTGAGAAGCAGAAAAACGATTTCGGATTTGGGAATTGAGATTTCGGAATAAAACATAAAAGAAAAATTTTATTAATGATAAAAAAGAAAAATATGGAACAAATCCAAAATCATAAATCCGAAATCCCAAATATAAAATATTCTCACATGAACCACTGGAAAAACATTCCTTACCAAAGGATTGACAACTTCCGTGAGTTTTATTACGAAGACAAAACCAATTCGGCATATTACACCGACTGGGACAGAATCCTTCGTTACCAAAAAGCCTTGGGATTCAATGGAATAGAGCTTGCTCCGTGGGATTTTCCAGAAATGTTACCTCTTTTTGGTTCTCCCCAAGCCTTCAAAGATTTTGCAGCCGAGCGTGGCGTTGAAGTAAGTGGAATGTTTCATTTGATTGACAAACCCTACGACCGAACGCACCATAAACAAACGCTTGAAGAAAGTAAAAAAGCCGTGGATTTGTTGGTTGAATTTGGTGGTACTCAGCTAAATTCTGCTCCGATAAACAACTATTATGGTGTAGGGCCTTTGAGTCGTGACCAAATCAAAGCATCGGCCGAAATCATTACCGAAGTGGGCAAATATGCTACTGACAAGGGCGTACAAATTGGGATTCATAACGAGTTTTTCTTGGCAATCAACAAAGACAACCACCGTGAATACCTCGAACTCACCGACCCACGCTATGTGCATTATTGCCTCGACACGGCACAAGTAGCTTTACTGGGCGAAGATATATTGGAATTTTATGATACCTATCACGACCGTATCTGTACGTTCCACTTGAAAGATACCGCTACGCCCGCTTTACCCGATGACATACGCTACAGTCGAGACATCGAAATTGTGGACGATGGCACACGTTGGTTTTGGGAACCTGGCGAAGGCGTACTCGATTTCAAAGGTTTGTATCAATTACTCAAAAAGTATCAATTCAAAGGTTGGGTAACTGTTGAAACCGACGGCACGCCCGACTTGCTGGCTTCGATGGCACTTTCGAGGTATTATATTGATAATCAACTAAGTGAAATTTATAACTAATGCTTTAAGCTGTAAGCATTAGGCTATAAGCTAAATTAACGAAGCCTATCGCATACAGCTTATTGCTTAAAGCAAATTACCATGGGTCCTTTAGACAAATATATTTTAAGAGAAGATGCCTTAGAAGCCACCGAAAATGGCTTTCAGCTCAAATTTCAGTCGCATTGGTATAGAGCCTTGCCTCTTTCTTGTATGGATTTTAGCCTAAAAATAAACGGGCAAGAAATCGACAAAAGCCAATTGAGCATCAAGGTAAACGGCAACGAATATACCTATGAGCAACTCCCCGAACTGGACAAAGAATGGTTGTTTATCCTCGACAGAGGAGCTTTAGCCGTAGCCCAGCCATTAGAAAAAGGAGAAACGTATCAGGTAGAATTCAAATACGACCTTTATATCCCTTACATTTTGGTAGGGCCACAAGGTAATCCATTAATGGCAAGTAGTTTAGTACAGAAAAATTTGGTATGTCAGTAGAAGTTTATGGATAAAAACCAGCAAGCATCATCTCAAATCGTTCCTCAATTTTAATGGGAATATTGCGTGTTAAAGGCTATGTACATTTAATTTTTGAATAGCCTTTGCTTTTGCCAAACGAACAATATGTTCGACGGTCATGTAGCGTTCCATTTCAGCTTTTTCGTCGGGAGTAAGTCCAACGCTGGTATTTTTATCCAACAAAATGGCTACTCGTTCTTGTGCTTTAGCAGAAGATTTGTAGGCTAAAACTTTACGAGGAGAGAGGCTTGCTAAAAAAATTACCAACTCATCATATACCGAGTTATATTCTAAAACCATAGTTGTGTTTGTTCTTTTTCTTTATAAAAATAGAGCATTTCATGTAAAGTTAAAAACTTTTTAAAATAATACAGATGAAATTAGCCACCTCCCTTTTTTCCTACGCATACGAATGGAACTCCGGACAATTTTCGTTGGAAGACGTAATTGCCGAAACTCGTAAACGTGACTTAGGTACCGGTTTAGAAATAATTGGCTTTCAAAGCCTTAGAGGATTTCCATACATCTCTGACCAAACCGAAAAAGAAGTAAAAAACCTCCTTGACAAGTACGAGTTTGAGCCAGTGGCTTTAGATGCCAACATTGATGTGGCTATCAAACGCCACACCAAAATGAGTATTGATGAAACCGTAGAATACATCAAACCTCAGATTTTGGCGGCTCAAAAACTCGGCTTTCCTATCCTGCGTTGCCAAACTACCGCACCAGCCGAAGTCTATCAAAAACTCGTGCCTTTTGCCGAAAAAGCTAACGTCGTGATGGGAATAGAGCTACATACGCCTTACAGCGTTGACCACCCTTCGGTAATTAAAATGGCTGAAATGTTTGGACAAATGCAAACCCACGTGTTGGGCTTTGTGCCAGATATGGGTACTTGTATGCGTGCCATTCCGGAGGCGTTATTGACCAGCTTTAAAACGGCAGGTGTCACCGACGAGATGATTGTCATTACCAAAGAAATTTGGCATAAAGATATTCCAACGCCAGCCAAATTTGGCGAATTGGCCCAAAGATTAGTTCCAATGGGGGCTACGCCGCCACAAATTGGCCGCCTGAATATGGCATTTAGCATGAATGGCCGTCAGCCCGTAGAAAATTGGAAAGAAATCATGCCTTATGTTGTACACGTGCATGGTAAATTCTATGGTTTCGATGAAAACGGCGATGAGCCTTCGATAGATTACCCTGCCATTTTCAAGGTTTTCCACGAAGGAGGTTACAAAGGCTACATTTCATCAGAATACGAAGGCTCGGCATTTACCGATGAGTTTGATGCTTTCGACCAAGTAGAAAAACAGCATAAACTTTTCAAGAAAATTATTCAAACAATACATCCATAGTTAGTTGGTTTTGGGCTGTGCCCAAAAAATGTTCATTGACTTTAATGCCAAAAGTGCTAATCATGGTGATAAAAACAGCTTTTTTAGTCCCTGTTTTTTCGATAAAAATACGTCTTTTTTTATTTAAAATTTCAGCATAAGCTTTATCTATGGTAAACTCGGTAAGCGAAAATTTGATTTCACACAAATTAATACAATTGTCTTGTCTGTCAAGAAGTAAATCTATTTGTGTTCCTTCTGTGTCATTTTTGCCTACCAAACGCCAAACCGAAGATTCGGTATAAACACCCGCAATGCCCAAGGCTTTTTTGAGTTGTGCTGTATGTTTGAGACAAATCGTTTCAAAAGCCAAGCCCGACCAGCCTTTCCAACTACTACTTTGCGAGCGTTTTTGCCAAGTGCCTTCGCCAAAAGCTTTGTTGTTTTCCATGAATTTCAAATAAAATAAAGAGTATTCATCAGTCAATTTGAAAATGCTGTCTTTTACCGTTTTGCCAAAAGGAATGTATTCGGTTACAAAGCCAGACTCGGCGAGGTCATCGATGATTTTGGTTAAACCACTGCCCGACGACAAGCCACAGGTTGCTATGATTTGGTTGCGACTCATGCCTTCGGGCTTATTGGCCAGTGTTTTGACAATGAGGCTGTGTTTTTCTGAATTACCAAAAAGTGCCGTGTAAAGGTCTTTAAATTCGGTACTGAGCAGTCCATCTTTAGTAAAACAAAGTCTATCAATGGTTTGGATGACGCTTTCGCCTGTTTTCATTTCTTTCAAATAGTGCGGAATGCCACCTAATACCATGTACAGTTGTAACAGTTGGTAGCGGTCGAGACGAATGTATTTGCTTTGCAAAAAGAGTTCTGTTTCCTGCAAATTGAATGGCAATAGACGAATACGGCGGGTGATTCTGTTGTGTAAACCGCCTTTGTTTCTAACAATATTTTGTATCATCCAAGAAGCAGCCGAGCCACAGATAACCACCACAAGATTATCTTTTTTAGAAGCCCAAGTATTCCAAAAATGGTCGAAAGCAGGTAAAAAACCTGATTTATGGGAATCAAACCAAGGCAACTCATCTAAGAAAATAACCTTTTTAGCGGTTGGTTCTGAGGCTAATCGCTTTTCTAAAACCTGAATAAGTACGTGAAATGCCTGTAACCAATTTTTAGGGGTGAGTAAAGGTAAATCAAAGGTTCGAGCAACGGTGAGGCTAAAATTCTCTAATTGAGCATTTGTTGAAATGCCGTTTAAACCTGTCAGCTCAATAAGTAGCTGAGATTCATACACAGTTCTTATTAAGTAGGTTTTCCCAACTCGTCTGCGACCATAAACCGCAATGAGTTCTGCTTGAGAGGATGCTAAGGCTTCTTTTAAAATCGTAATTTCTGTTTTTCGACCAATTAATTTTTCCATTTTACACTTTTGGCAATTAATAAAAAGTATTTACCGCCAAAAGTATTATTTTTTTTCACTTTTGGCAATTAATAAAAAATATCTTTTGCCAAAACTAAAGTGTTTAAACCCAATTTTATAATAAAATGAACAATCCTCATGAAAATGCTGCGATGTTTAAACTAAAATACGCTCCGCATATTGGTTCGTTTACGCATTCGGCAGGAAAAGACCCTATCGACCAAATCAATTATATGGCCGATTTGGGTTTCAAAGCCCTCGAAGATAGCGGCTTCGTGTCGCCCTTGGTGCAGTTTAATTCTACTCGCATGGGCATTGGGATGTGCAGCCAAACGCCTGAGATGCTCAATAAAATTGGCGAAACCTTGGCAAAAAGAGGCATGGAAATGGGCACGTTTGTATTGACCCCTACCAAATGGCCGCCCATCGAATTGGTCACTTCGGGCAAACCTGAATATTTAGAGGAATTTCTTACTAAATGCAAAAGCGGTGTAGAAGTTGCCAAGCGTATCAATGCCAAATTTGTAACCATTACGCTCGATTGCTTCGACCGCTCTTTGCCTATCGAAATGCAAACGGCTCATGCCATTGATGCCCTCAGAAAAGCCAGTGATATTTTTGAGCCTATCGGCGTGACAATGGCGATAGAAACCCTTGCCGACCACCACGAGCTTTTCCTCAGAACCTCGGCACAGGCGTATATGTTGTGCAAAGCCGTGAACAGAGATGCCTGTAAAATTTTGTTCGATATGTATCATTTGCAAAAAAATGAAGGCAGATTGATATACCACATCGACATGGTTTGGGATGAAATCGGCTATTTCCAAGTTGGCGATGAACCAGGGCGATGCGAGCCAGGAACGGGTGAAATCAATTACAAAAATATCTTCAAACACATTTACCAAAAGTCGAAAGCCAGTCAGAAAGATTTCATTTTGGGCATGGAACATTTCAACTCAATTGATAGCATTGAAGGCGAACAAGCTTTATTAGAAGCCTATAAACAAGCTGATAATTTTTAAAAATGAATACTTTCAAACTCAAATACGCCCCCCATTTTGGGACATTCGCTTCGGCAGGAAGCGACCTTATCGACCAAATTAAATACTCGGCCGACTTAGGCTTTACCGCTTTTGAAGACAACGCCTTTTCGGGCGTACCCATGCCCAATTTGATGGGCATAGGGATGCTCGGACAAACGCCTGAGTACTTAGATAAAATTGGCAAAACGCTTTCCGACTTAAATATGGAAATGGGAACGTTTGTGATGGGGCCTGTCAATTGGCCACCCAATGCAGCGTTTACGTCGGGTAAAGAGGAATTTAGAAATATCTTTTTAGACAAATGTCGTCAAGCCGTAGAAGTAGGCAAACGCCTCAACGGCAAATACGTCACCGTTGTGCCAGATGCCGCAGACCCTACGTTGCCGTATGAAATCCAAACGGCGAATGTACTGGAAAGCCTCAAAAGAGCCGCCGAAATTTTCGAGCCTCATGGCATGGTAATGCTACTCGAACCGCTCAGTTTTCCGCCACAAGTCTATCTGAAAACTTCGGCACAATGCTATTTATTGGCAAAAGCCGTGAATAGCCCTGCCTGCAAAATCCTGTTCGATTTGTTTCATTTACAACAAAACGAAGGGCATTTGCAACGCAACATAGATTTGGTTTGGGACGAAATCGGCTATTTCCAGATTGGCGATGTACCCCAACGTTTTGAACCCGGTACAGGCGAAATTAACCACGAGATAGTATTCAAGCACATTTATCAAAAATCATTGGCAACAGGCAAAAACTTCATTTTTGGCATGGAACATTACAATTCGGTGGCAGGAATAGCAGGTGAACAAGCCATGTTGGAAGCATATCAAAAATTAGATAATACTTTAAACTGATGCTATGAGTTTTTCATTCACAAATATAATTCAATTATGAAAACCGACATTCTAATAATAGGTTCTGGCCCAGTTGGGGCTACTTATGCACGAATTATTGCAGAACAAAAACCGCAAGCCAAAATCTTGATGGTTGATGTAGGACCAAAAGTTTCTGACGCCATTGGGCAACATGTAAAAAATATCAGCGACCCTAAAAAAATGGAAATGGCTCAAATCCTTTCACAAGGACCTAAAAAAACGCCATACCCCATGATTTCAGTAGCCGAACGAGCATTGGCTGTTCAACGTGGCGAATTAACGCCCGATGTTTTGGCTCGTGCAGGAACGCATTTGGTTTTAGACCAACCAGAAGAAATCAAGACAAACGAAATGCCTTCAATTTCTATGTCAACCAATGTTGGAGGTATGGGAATTCACTGGACGTGTGCTTGTCCAAGACCGGGAAAAGGCGAACAAATTACTTTCATTCCCGAAGATGAAATGGAAAAGGCTTTCACCGAAGCAGAAAAAATTCTACACGTCACTCAAAAAGCCTTCCCGATTTCGGAAGAAGGAGAAACGATTCTGGCTATTCTCAATCAAACCCTTGGCGATAAACATTCACCCAAGCGTCAGGCTCAACCTATGCCACTGGCTTGCAAAACCGACAGCGAGCATAACAGATATTGGACAGCCACAGATTTGATTTTAGGAGATACCCTCAATCATCCTAATTTTGAACTTCGCTCAGAAACCTTGTGTAAAAAATTATATCATCAAGACGGACGAATCACTGGAGCTGAAATTGTGTACCTACCTACACAAGAAAAAACTATCGTAGAAGCCAACATCGTCATTGTAGCAGCCGATGCACTACGCACGCCACAATTGTTGTGGGCATCGGGTATCAGACCCAAAGCCTTGGGGCATTACCTCAACGAACACCCATTTGTCTTTACTTTTGTTGAATTAGACAAAGATTTGGTGAAGAATCACTCACAAAATCCGAAAGTCGAGTGCGACCCCAGCCAAATCCGAAATCCGAAATCAAACGACCCAACCGTAGGCGTATTCTGGGTTCCTTTTGACGCTCCTAACCATCCTTTTCACGGGCAAATTATGCACATGGATTTATCGCCTATGAAAACAACCGTCACCGACGACTCAAAACATATCGTCGGTTTAGGCTGGGGATGCCTAAAAGAAGCAAATTTTGAAGATAAAATTGTATTTTCTGAAGTAGAAAATGATTATTTTGGCATGCCAAAAATGAATTTCAAATTCAAGTACACCGAAAAAGACTTAGAAGCCATCAATGCCGCAAAAGCATTTCAGCAAAAAGTGGTGAATTCATTCGGAAAAGAAATCAAAGACGGTGGACAAACTTTGATGCCTCCGGGTACTTCCTTGCATTACGAAGGTTCAACCAGAATGGGCATAGAAAACGATGGAGAATCCGTTTGTGATACTTATGCTAAAGTATGGGGATTTAATAATTTATTTGTAGGCGGCAACGGAGTTATTCCAATCGCTACGGCATCAAACCCTACGCTGACAAGTGTAGCTTTGGCGGTGCGTTCGAGCGAGCAAGTTATTAAACAAATTAATCAGTAAAACCATGAAAGAGAGCAGTCATATTCCGATCATAGATGCCAATCAGTTAATTACCAACTTGCATAAAGAATCGAAGAGTTTTATTGCTTTCACCACCAAAGTTCACTCCAATTTTCATATCAATCGTATCGAAGATTATATGAAAATTGTGGACTTCCCGACTCAATCCGACATTGTACCTCGACGAATCTCGGTTTATAGCTTCTTCTTTCTGACCAAAGGGCGAAGTATCAGAAGTAAAGGCTTAGATAGCTATGATTTCGGAGAAAATACTTTCTTTTTTCTCCCTGCATATCAGATTACAACGCACCAAGAAATATGCTTTGGTAGCGAAGGATATTACTGCCATTTTGATATGGAATTGTTGAATGTTGACTATAAGACCAAAGACCTAATCAATGAATTTACTTTTTTGGAATTCAACGCCAATCCAATTGTTATGATTGACGAAGAAGCCAAAATACGAATTATTCCTTTACTTGAAAGGCTCATTCAAGAGTACAAAGCTGGCGAAAATTGTAGGTTTGATATTTTAAGAATGTACTTGATAACGGTCTTTACCGAATTAAAAATATTTGTTGGTTCTTCTAAACCAAACATTTCTAATTCTGCTTTTCTGATTACCGAACAGTATAAAAAGTACTTATCGCAGTACATTTATGAAAAGCAAAAAACTACCGACTACGCTGAAATGATGGCGATTTCGCCCAATCATTTAAATAAATGTGTAAAAATGACTTTAGGAAAATCAGCCCATGATTTACTCAAAGAAATGCTTTTACTGGAAGCAAAATTTTTATTAAAACAGTCAGATTTGAATATTTCTGAAATTGCCTACAAAATAGGAAGAAATGAAATTAGCGACTTTGGGCGTTTTTTTAAAGCCCAAACAGGTATGACGCCCAGCGAGTACAGACTTACTAAATTGATGTAATTGTTTTGTAAATCATTTTCAGTACTCTACGAAAGTTTTAGATTTCAGAAATTGAATAATACTTCTAAAAAAATCGTTTTCAAAAGCTTGTCATTTTGGGACTGTTCATTAAACTGTGTCAATCTAATTTAGAACTTAAAAAGGTTTACTTTTACTTAGACACAATTTTATGGACACAACAGACACATTTGATTTTGAGACTTTTAAGCAAGAAGCGATAAAAGGTCTTTATTCTGGCAAACCTCTAACTGGAGAGAATGGTATTTTTGCACCGATGCTCAAACATTTTTTAGAGACGGCTTTACAGGGAGAATTAGACAACCATTTAGTTGCCAATAAATCTGAAGGTATTAACAATAGGAAAAATGGTTTGTCAAGCAAAATTATCAAAAGTAGTGGTGGTAGTTTTGAACTGGATACACCTCGTGATAGAGATTGTAGTTTCACGCCTCAAGTAGTTGCTAAACGTCAATTAGTTTTAACTGATACTTTAGAACGTCAAATTATTTCGTTATTTGGGCATGGGATGAGCTATTCCTCTATCAATGAACAGTTGGAAGAGCTTTACGGTTATCATCTCTCTGTAGGCGAACTATCAAACATTACTGATAGAATTATTCCTTTGATGAAGGAATGGCAATCCAGACCTCTTGCTAGAGTTTATGCGGTAGTTTGGATGGATGCAATGTTCTATAAAGTTCGTGTTGATGGGAAAGTCTGTTCCAGAGCCATGTACAGTGTAATCGGCTTAGGCTTAGATGGTAAGAAAGAAGTATTGGGAATATATCTTGCAGAAACAGAAGGACTGGGCGTCCCCGAGCTAAGTTCTGGCTTTCAGTACTTACAGACTTTAAACTAAGAGGAGTTGAGGATATATTAATCAGTTGTGTAGATGGTCTTAAAGGTTTCCCACAAGCCATTGAAGCGGTATTCCCTAAAACCCAAATACAGCTCTGTGTGGTTCATCAGATTCGTTATTCATCACGCTTAGTAGCAGACAAACATTTAAAAGAGTTCATTAATGATTTAAAGCTTATTTATAAGGCTAGTACTCTTGATATTGCCGAAGAATCCTTGGCGATGCTATCAGAAAAATGGAGGAAAACTTACCCAAAAGCCGTTGACACATGGACGAATAATTGGTCTAACATTTCGACTTATTTTCAATATTCTTCGGAAATAAGAAGGATAGTCTATACTACAAATACGATAGAAGGCTATCATAGACAGATTAGAAAAATCACTAAAACCAAGGGAGCTTTCACCTCTGATAATGCTCTTTTGAAATTAGCCTATCTGGCAATTCAAAATATGAATAAGGTTTGGAATACTACAACTAAAAATTGGAGGGACATCCTTGCAGAATTAATGATTACATTTGATGATAGAATTTCGCAAGTTGATTTATTGAGTTAGGGGGCTAGCCCCCTAACTCAATAAATCAACTGACACAGTTGAGTGAACACTCCCGTCATTTTGTGTTCAAATGCAAAGTGACAAGCTTTTTTGAAAAATACCCTTCCCTCCTCTTCAATTAAAATAATACTTCCAAAACCTTCTAAACAAAATACTTCATCCTAACGTTAGGCAAATAATCAACTGCCAAGAAGTAATTTCAGAGCAAAAGCCTTTTGTAGCAAAATCTCTTGATAATTAGCACTGTACGAAGGACTGTGAAATTATTGGGTTCGGATTTCGGGTGTCGGAAATCGTTTTTATAAAATTTTTGAAATCAGAAAATCCAAATCTGAAACAGCTTTAAAATTTTCGTACCTACTAACTGATAATAAACCGATTATTCATAAAGTAATTTAGCTAAAGGCTTAATATTTTGGCAAATATGACTTTTATCATTGCTTTCTTGCGTAATTTTGCAACATGATTGAAAGACCAATAACTGACTGGTTGCCTCTGACCAAAAAAGAGGTAGAAAAACGTGGATGGGATGAATTAGATGTAATTCTAATTTCAGGAGATGCCTACGTGGATCATCCAGCCTTCGGAACGGCTGTGATTGGGCGTATCATCGAAAGTGAGGGTTTCAAAATTGCCATTGTGGCACAGCCCAACTGGAAAGATGATTTACGTGACTTTAAAAAATTAGGAAAACCAAAATACTTTTTTGGCGTAACGGCTGGCTGTATGGATTCGATGGTGAATCATTATACTGCCAACAAACGTTTGCGTTCAAACGATTCATACACGCCCGGTGGCGAAGCAGGCTATCGTCCCGACTACGCTACTACGGTTTATACCAAAATCTTAAAAGAACTCTATCCAGATGTTCCCGTACTGATTGGCGGTATTGAAGCATCCCTTCGCCGTGTTACTCATTACGACTACTGGCAAGATAAATTGTTGCCAACGATTCTTTATGATTCGGGTGCTGATATGTTGGTGTACGGCATGGGCGAACAGCCTCTTCGTGAATTGTTACGTTTGGTAAAACAAGGAGTACCTTTAAATACCATTCGTAATGTAAACCAAATTGCCTACTTGCAACCAACCGCCGAGCCACTCGGACAATTTAATAATTGGGATACGGTAGAAATTTCAAGCCATGAAATTTGTTTGCAAGACAAAATTAAATACGCTGCCAATTTCAAAGTAGTTGAAGTAGAGTCGAACAAATGGCAAGCCAACCGAATTATTCAGAAAGTTGGCGATAAAACATTGGTGATTAACCCTCCGTTCAAAACAATGGAGGAAAAAGAAATGGATATTTCTTTCGATTTGCCTTACACTCGTTTGCCACATCCGAAGTATAAAAAAAGAGGACCAATTCCATCTTATGAGATGATTAAGTTCTCGATTAATATGCACCGTGGTTGTTTTGGTGGATGTAGTTTCTGTACGATTTCGGCACATCAGGGCAAATTTATTGCTTCACGAAGTGAAAAGTCGATTATGAAAGAGGTTGACCAAATAGTAAATCATCCAGAATTCAAAGGTTATATTTCAGATTTGGGCGGGCCATCGGCGAATATGTACAAAATGAAAGGAAAAGACGAGTCGATTTGTAACCGTTGCCAAAGTCCGAGTTGTATTCACCCTGTTATTTGTTCAAATTTAGATACTTCGCATACGCCTTTAACGGAAATTTACAAGAAAGTAGATGCCCATCCCGGCGTAAAGAAAGCTTTTGTGGGTTCGGGAGTACGTTATGATTTATTGGTGGACGATTTCAACAAAAATAACCAAGACCATAACCACGATATTTACTTAGAACAATTGGTTACTCGTCACGTTTCGGGTCGTTTGAAAGTTGCTCCAGAGCATACTTCCGACGATACTTTGAAAGTAATGCGTAAGCCTTCGTTTAAGTATTTCAGAAAGTTCAAGGAAAAATACGACAACATTCAGGCGAAACATAATTTGAAACAACCTTTGATTCCTTACTTTATTTCCTCGCACCCTGGATGTGAAGAAGTAGATATGGCAAATCTTGCTGCTGAAACAAAAGATTTAGGTTTCCAATTAGAACAAGTACAAGACTTCACTCCTACGCCGATGACGGTTGCCGAAGTGATTTACTATTCTGGCGTGCATCCTTATACTTTACAGCCCATCAAAACGGCAAAAACGAAGGAAGAAAAACAAAGTCAGAATAATTACTTTTTCTGGTACAAGCCTGAATTTAAAGACTGGATTCGCAAGCGTTTGCACAAACTCAATCGTCCAGATTTAGCCGACAGACTGTTAAAAAGCCAAAAACAAGCAGCCATTGATAAAATCATCGGAGAAAGTGAATCATCAAAAGCAAAACAAAAAAAGAGAAATAATTTTAAACGATAGACATTGATAGATATGAATTTTGAGTTTTGAATAATGAAATTTCATTATTTGAAATCTATTTTGTATCATTAAAAAACGGTCGGAAATTCATTTTTCTGACCGTTTTTTGATTTTAAAAGTTTAAGAAGATTCATGCTTCAAATATTCCTACACAATTATTTTAGAAGTTTAAAGTCGTTTATCAATTAATATTCACCATTTAAACTTCACCTTGTAATTCTTTCATTAAATCAACCAAAGAAATAGTTTTTACTCCTTCAGTAGAAGGGTAACTTTCTTTTCCGGGATAAACTACGTAGCGTTTTGTAGCTTTTATGTCTTCACAGCCCAAATAAAAACCTTTGGAAACCGTCGGTGCTAAAGAACGTTTTATTTCAATGGCATATCTTTCTTGATTGTTAATCTCAATGACTAAATCTATTTCTGCTCCTGCCGAAGTTCTATAAAACCAAAATGTTAGCCCTTGAGGTAAACAAGAAATGATATTTTCAATAACGAAACCTTCCCAACTTGCTCCAACAATTGGATGCCCCAACAAATCGTCTTGCGTAATAAGGTTTAGCAAAGCATGAGTCAGTCCACTATCACGAATATAGACTTTAGGCGTTTTGACTAACCTTTTCCCAACATTTCCAGACCACGGCAGTATAGTTCTAACAAGGAATAAATCTTCTAATAATTCAATGTATCGTTTTACGGTTGGAATGGTTATTCCCAAACTTGCTCCTAATTGTGCTGTATTTAATTGTCCTCCATGATGATGTGCCAACATTGTCCATAACCTGCGTAATGTTACCGCAGGAATCCTTGTTCCCAATTGTGGAATATCTCTTTCCAAATAAGTACTGATAAAATTTTGTCGCCATCTAAAACTTGCTGATTCTGTTTTAGCAAGAAAACTATCTGGAAAGCCCCCTTTCAGCCAAAGCATATCAATACTGTTTTGGCTTAGAGAGTTGACTTCTAAAGCTGTCAAACCTGTCAATTCTTTGTATGCAATCCTTCCAGCCAAAGATTCCGAAGACTGTTTCAAAAGGTCAAGTGATGCCGAACCTAAAATCAGGAATTGAGCAGTTCTGAAACCTTGCCTTCTTCTGCGGTCAATTACTCCTCTTAATATTGCAAATAATTCAGGTACACGCTGGATTTCGTCCAAAATAATAAGTTTTCCCTTATGTAATTCAAAATAGGCTTCTGGGTCATTTAACTTTGCTTGGTCAATAGGGCTTTCCAAGTCAAGATATATCGGTTCAGGGCTTAGCGATAAAGCTATCTCTTCCGCAAGCGTTGTTTTCCCAACCTGTCTCGGTCCTAAAATACTTACTGCTGGAAATTCTTCGAGCAATTCAATGATTTCAACTTGGCTATTTCTCGCAATCATCCTTGTAATTATAATATTGTAATTTATATTTGCAAGGACAAATATATTAAAATACTGATAATTAGTAGCCGAATGAACGAAAAACTACAAAACTAATCTTAACTAAAACAATCCAATACCAGACCAGCATTTTCAGTATCTCCTTTATCTCTTCTATCAACTCTCAATTTTATTTCTTTGATTTTTTTAATTAGAAAATCCTTCTTAAATTTGCTTAAATTTATTTAGTCTAAATAAACAAAATAATTATTAAAACAATAAATAAGTAGAAATATCATTGTTTTGTAATTAGATGTTATTTAATATAGATGGTTTAATGTAAGTTCAATTAAAAAAGAGGGTCAAATACAATTTATTATGAAAAAACTCATCATTGCAGCTTTAACGATTTGTAGTTTTGCTGTAAAAGCCCAAAAAAATACACTTTTAGAACAATCTTTTTGGAGAAATCAGCCAAGTGTTGAAGTCGTAAAAGCCGAAGTAGAAAAAGGTAATAATCCATTTGAATTTAATCGTATGACGATGGATGCTGTTGTGATAGCTATCAATTCAGGAGCACCCAACGAAACTATCAAGTACTTATTGAACCAACCAAAGCTTGAAGTAAACAGAAGTACACACGAAGAAAGAACTTACTTGCACTGGGCAGCCAACAGAGGAAACTTTGAAATTATGGAGGCTTTAGTGGAAAAAGGAGCGAAAGCAAATATTAAAGACGAAAACGGTGTGACGCCATTGGCTTTTGCTGCGATGGCTGGACAATTGAATGTTCAAGGCATTGAACTTTTTGTAAAAGCTGGTGCAAACCTTAAAAACGACCTTAACAACGACGGAGCAAATATTCTTTTATTGGCAGTTGCCAACGATAAAGACCTTGTACTTACAAACTACTTTATTTCCAAAGGTTTAGACATTAAGAGTAAGGATAAAAACGGCAATAATATTTTCAGTTATGCGGCCAGAGGTGGAAATATCAACATCTTGAAAGCTTTAATTCAAAAAGGAGTTGCTGTACCAGAAAACGCTTTACTGATGGCAGCTCAGGGCGGTCGTAGAGGAGCTGGTGCTACGCTTGAGGTTTTTGAATACTTAGAAAGTTTGGGTTTGAAACCAACAGCTACTACCAAAAGTGCTGAAAATGTTTTGCACTTTATTGTAAGAAAACCAAACCAAAAAGATATTATTGAGCATTTCTTGGCTAAAGGTGTGAACGTAAACCAAGCCGACGAAGAAGGTAATACTGTTTTTGCTTATGCGGCAGCTTCAAACAGAGATTTAGCTACTTTAGAATTATTATTGGCTAAAACTACGAATATCAACCAAGCCAACCAAAAAGGAGAAACGCCTCTTGCTTTGGCTGTGAAAAGTAATTCGCCAGAAGTGGTGAAGTTTTTATTAGATAAAGGTGCAGATGTGAAAGCGGTAAATACCAATGGCGAAAACTTATTGGCATACCTTGTACAAGCCTACCCAAGTAGCGAAGGAAGAGGTGGTTTTGGACCAAAACCAGAAGACTTTGATGCAAAATTAAAAGTACTTCAAGAGAAAGGTTTGTCGGTAGCTACGCCACAAAAAAATGGCAATACACTTTTCCATTTGGCAGTATTGAAAAATGACTTGGGTATCTTGAAACGTGTTCAAGCTTTGGGTATCGACGTAAACGCTAAAAATGCAGAAGGCATTACGGCATTGCACAAAGCGGCTATGATTGCAAAAGACGATAACATCTTGAAATACCTTTTATCAATCGGAGCGAAAAAAGAAGCTGAAACAAATTTCAAAGAAACAGCGTTTGATTTAGCAAGCGAAAACGAAACTTTAGCTAAAAATAAAATATCTATCAACTTTTTAAAATAAGTTAGTATTGAGAAAGTTGTGAATTGTGAGTTAGTGATTAGTATTTAAAATATTAATTATCGAATTTTTAAGGTAAATAAAGCCTGTGTCTAAATTGTATTGATTAATATGATAAATCATTTATTCACAATTCACTAACTCACAACTCACTATAATTCACTCAATCACAACTCACTAATTCACTCAATAACACATGCGTAATTTCTGTAAAATTGGCTTTTTTGTTGTGCTATTAAGCCTTGTTCAATCCTTTACTTCCTCAGCACAAACTACTAAGTACAAATGTATGATTCAGATGACCAATTACATGGGCGAAGGAGCATACATCGTGGTATCTATCGTGGACTCAAAAGGTGGTTACGACAAAACTTTGTACGTGTTGGGTTCTGATAAAAAATGGTACAAAACCCTCAAAGAATGGCATAAAGCTTACTTGAAAAAACCAAGTAACATCAGTGCTATTACGGGTGCTTCGGCAGCAGGTGGCGATAGAAGTGTGGTAGAACTTGAAATTGAAAATTCAAAACTGAATTCAAACTATAAATTACGCTTTGAAAGTGCGGTTGAAGACAAACCATATTATGTAAAAGACCTTGAAATTCCGTTGACTACGGATGGGCTTTCTGCTAAAAGCGAAGGCACAGGGTATATCCGCTACGTGCGTTTTAGTGCTAACTAATCAGGTATCAATCTATGACAATTTCAATCTGGAGATACAGCCACTTAATACTGGCTGTATCTTCTTTTTTATTCCTTGCTCTGGCTTCAATAACGGGTGTAATTCTTGCTTTTGAACCTATCGTCGATACAGTAAATACACATCAAGTTGCTGACTTTAAAAGTATTACTTTATCACAGACGCTTCCACAATTAAGAAAGAAATATCCTGACATTAGCGAGTTAAGTGTGGATGCTCATCAATCGGTCATCATCAAAGGCAGTAATATCGACGGCAACAATAAAGCAGTTTATGTAAATCCGCTTAATGGCAAAGTACTGGGCATTCCTTCGCCCAAAAATGAGTTTTTTCAGTGGACAACCGATTTACACCGCTCTCTTTTCATCCACGAAACGGGGCGTTTTCTGATTGGTTTAACGGCTTTTTTATTACTCCTTATTAGCATTTCGGGAACGATACTTATCATTCAAAGACAAAGAGGCGTAAAGCGATTTTTTACCAAAATCGTCAAAGAAAATTTTGCTCAATACTATCACGTAGTATTAGGACGCTTGTCGCTGATTCCGATATTAATAATTGCTCTGACGGGAACGTATCTTTCTTTGGTAAGATTTGAGCTTATCAAAAGTGAAAAAGTATCTTTAGACATAGACTTTGATGCCATCAAATCTTCGCCAGCACAAAAGCCCGAAGATTTTGCCATTTTTAAAAACACCAAACTGTCGGAAGTAGAAAGTATAGAATTTCCTTTTTCGGAAGACGTAGAAGATTATTATACTTTCAAATTGAAAGACAGAGAATTGGCGGTCAACCAAATTACGGGTGAAATTTTGGCAGAAAAACAGTATCCGACGGCTCAGTTATTGACTAATCTTAGTCTTGATTTGCATACGGGTAGAACGGGTTTTCTGTGGGCAATTGTTTTAGCAATTGCTTCTTGCAACATTTTGTTTTTTATTTATTCTGGCTTTGCGATTACTTTTAAACGAAAAGCAAAAGGCATCAAAAACAAGTACAGTGCCGAAGAAAGTAAATTTATTATTTTGGTAGGTTCTGAAAACGGAAGTACTTTACAGTTTGCTTCGTCGGTACATGAACAGTTGATTCAAAGCGGTGAAAAATCATTTTTAGCTGAAATGAATCAGTACCGAGTATATCCCAAAGCCGAACATTTATTGATAATGACAGCCACTTATGGCTTAGGCGACGCTCCGACCAATGCCCAAAAATTTGCTTCATTACTCACAAAATATCCACAACCAAATCCAATTCGTTTTTCAGTTTTAGGCTTTGGTTCGCACGCTTATCCAGATTTTTGTCAGTTTGCTTTTGAAGTAAATCAATTATTGAATCAGCAAAATTGGGCAAAACCTTTGGTCGGCATTCATACCGTTGCCGACAAATCCCCAGCCGACTTTGGTTTATGGGCTGAGGCTTGGACACAGCAAACAAACTTGCCTATTTCTTTGAAAATTGAAAGTCCTAAAGCAGAAGAACTAAGTACTTTAAAAGTGCTTCACCATACAAAAGATACTTTTTCGGAAGATACTTTTATGCTTCGCCTTACTCCACAAGAAAAAGTAAAAGTTACTTCTGGGGATTTATTGGCGATTTATCCAGCCAACGACCACCGAGAAAGATTGTATTCGATTGGATTGATTGACAAAGAAATTCAGTTGAGTGTTAAACTTCATCCCAATGGTTTAGGCTCAAATTATTTGTACAATTTGAATGTGGAAGAAACGATTTCAGCCAAAATTGTAAGGAATAAAGCTTTCCATTTTCCTAAAAAAGCAAGTTCTGTCATGATGATTTGTAACGGAACGGGCATTGCTCCTTTTCTGGGTATGATTAGTCAAAATAAAAAGCAGATTCCTTTACAGCTTTATTGCGGTTTCCGTACTCATACTTCTTTAGAAATTTACCAAGCATCACTCAAAGCATTTCAAGAAAATCAGCAATTACAACAACTGCATATTGCTTTATCCAGAGAAGGAACGAAACAATATGTGGGCGATTTAGTAAAACGAGATACCGAACAATTTGCCGAAGTGTTACAAAACAAAGGTGTCATTATGATTTGTGGCTCGCTGGCGATGCAAAAAGATGTAGTTGAAGTACTGGATACTATTTGTCAGGAAAAAATTGGAAAAAGTGTAAGCTACTTCCAATCGCATGGACAGATTTTGATGGACTGTTATTAATGGTGATTAAGTAAATTGTGAATTAGTGATTTTATCAATACTCATGGCATGACTGTTGGGTTCAAACAAAGCTGTGACTTTACAGGTTTACATAAACAAACTTATTTTCTCCCATCTTACAATAATAAGAAAATTCATTAACCAACACGACATGAAAAATCCCAATTTGCTTATTATTATCAATTTAATTGCCTTTATAGCTGTTTTGGTAATGAATACTTTAGCCAATTCTTTGCCTTTGAACGGACATACGCCGGGACAATTATCAGATATGTATCCCAACTTATTTGTGCCAGCCGGCATTACTTTTTCCATTTGGGGCGTAATTTACACTTGGTTATTGGTATTTATGGGCATACAAGTAGTGGCACTTTTTAGTAAGACGGTAAGCGAAAAAGTGTTTCCTTGGGTTTTGCGTTTAGGCAATTATTTTGTTCAAAGCAGTTTGCTCAACATCGCTTGGCTTTTTGCTTGGCATTGGCAATTGATGGGTTTATCGGTGTTGATAATGTTTTGTTTATTGGCTACACTACTCCATACAAGTATTGCTGTTGGTATCGGAAATGCTAAATACAATACCCAAGAAAAATGGCTTGTCCATGCCCCTTTCGGGATATATTTGGGTTGGATTTCCATTGCAACCATTGCCAATATCACCGCTTTTTTAGTCAGTATCAAATGGCAAGCTTGGGGAATATCTGAATTTCATTGGACTACTACCATGATTATCATAGGCACAGTCATTGCCCTTTTTGTGGTAGTAATTCGTAATAATATTTTTTATGGGATGGCAGTCATTTGGGCTTTAATTGGCATTACTATCAAAAGAGAAAACATAGCAGACCCTATCTCAATGGCGATTATTCCATACACAGAAGTTTGTATCATAGTCTTGATAATAGGCATTGTTTTCCGTTTGAAGAAATGGCTGAGTTATTGAGCGAATGAGTGATTGAATGATTTGAGATTTTTTAGCCCTTGTTAGTAACCATAATGACAAGGGTTATTTTTTTCACTGCAAATGGCAGAAAGGAAATTCAGTCTATCTTTTTTTTCCTCCGAATTGGAGGAAGAAATTTCAGCGTAGCATTTTGTCGCTCCGAATTGGAGGAAGAAATTTCAGCGTAGCATTTTGTCGCTCCAAGTTGGAGGAAGGAATTTCAGTGTAGCATTTTGTTGCTCCGAGTTGGAGGAAGGAATTTAAGTGTAGCATTTTGTTGCTCCAAGTTGGAGGAAGGAAAATACCGTTTAATAAATTCTGAGAAAGAAAGCTATTGTTGAGTTTTTATCTTAGAAGGTAAAGGCGTATTTTAGGAGAAGTGTTTGTTATTCGTTTCCAATTACACAGCATTAGGATATAAATAGCACAACCAGCAGTAGTAATAACGCAAAACAATACAAAAAGTACGACAAAACTTTCGCATATTAGCGAGTTAACTACAAGCAAACCGAGAGACTACAAATGACAAACGACCCAATTTTAAATAGCTTTTTAGACAGAAAATTTAAAGGAAATAAAACTTTTAAAATTGACAAGCTTATTGAAAAAATAAAAACAGGCGAAAATATTCCAAAAGGAACACTTGTAATTATGGCTTCGGGTGACACTCAATTAAGACTGAAAATTTTAGAAAAAGAAACGCCAAACAAAGGATTCTCAACGCCTTTAATTTTAAATGAATTTGCAAAGAGTAAAAACATTACACCTAATTACTTGCATTGGTATTTAAGTTTGAAAGAAGTTAGAGAATATTTAAGCACTTATTTAGTTGGGACGGTTTTTTTAAGAATACCAAGAAAAATAATTGAGGGTATTTTGATTCCAGTTCCTTCACACAACTATGTAGAAACAAAAGCAACAGAAGTAATAATTAAAAAAGAAAATTCTATATTTCAAGACTTAATAAATCAATTCTACAACGACTACCTATTAAATGTTAAAAATGAAAGATATGCAACCGCAATAATATTAGCAGGTGCAGTAACGGAAGCAATTTTATATCAAGTGTTATTGGAACAAGACATTGACAAAAAAAAATTAGAAGACGACAGAAGTTTGGGATTGGGAAAAATGATTACCTATATTAAATTATTAAAACTTGATAAAGAATTTAATATTCCTGTAACTCATTTGACAGATTTACAAGGCAAAAGAAATAAAGCCGTTCACGTAGGACTTGCAGTAAAAAATGATAAAGGTTTTGACAAGTCGGATTTAGAATGTTTTAATCAAATAATTAAACACTTTGGAATTTAAAAAAATTACCAGCAGCTAAAAATGGTTTTGCGTCAGGTGGGCGGAAGTGCAAAATTCAACTGCAGTTTTTCAATTGAACTTTAGTAATAAAACCAGCTTTTGTGCTTCGATTTCCCACCCGAACGCAAAGTCCCGAACCGTTATGGGCAAGGCTAAAAGACAGACAACTTGAAAGCAAAAATATTCTCACATAGACAACTTATTGGGACGACAGATTTACAAGTCGGTGACGAAAGTATGGGCGAAATTTTCGGAGAATTTACTCCGACAGAAATATACTTTGACAAAATGCAGAAATATGTTTGGGAATTTTGGCAAACAAATAAACCAGACTGTCAAAAGTGGTATTCTTTGCGACTAAATGTTCAATTAGAAAATGGAGTTTTTCTCCTTCCTCAAGGTGGCTATACAATTGGCGACATTAAAGAACTACCTAACGAACCTAAACGTATTGATATAGCAGGAGTAGACAATAAAATTCTTCAAGACTTTTTACAAACTAACCCTCCAAGACCTTTTGTTGAAGAACCTTGGAACGAATTACAGATAGAACAGAAAATTGCATTTGAAGACGAACTAAAAAAGGAATTAGGCATAAATGAGAAATCATTCCTTAACATTATCAGAAAACCTGAGAAACACATTTTGTTTGACAGTGAATTTTCTGCTTTTTGCCACGACCAAAGAAATGACGATGTTTTGTTTGAAATTAGGAAACCCAAATTTGAAAAGCAATTTGCATTAGTTCATTTAACTTGGACAAATAAAAAAGAAAAAGAAGATTATCCTAACACGACTTTTTATTCAGACTTTGATGACTTTAAATATTCAAGAATGTATGCTGACAAAGCTGTTGCCGTAGCCCTTGTCTCCACGGGCTAAAATTATTGTCCGTGAAGACACGGACAACGGTATAAAATGCCTACCGCTAATAAGGGTTACCAAACTGATACGAATATCAAGTAAATATCACTTATACATTTCTTAATATTACTAAATTTTAAAACTAATTTTAAGTTAAAAAGGGGAAGGCTGAAAACCATTTAGAGTAGGCAACAAAATAAAATTATGGATTGGTCATTTGAAAATGTTGTTACAACAGAAGAAGAACTTCGAGCTATTTTAGGACATCCTAACGAAATAGTTACTCGAAAAACAATCAATTATATTGATGAGAATTGCCGAAGCTTTATTGAAAATTCTCCATTTATAACTATTGCTTCTTCTGATTTGAATGGCAATTTTGATGTATCACCTAAAGGAGACCTTGCTGGCTTTGTAAAAATATTAACTGATAAATTATTATCTATTCCTGATAGACCCGGAAATAAGAAAGCTGATACTTTTACTAACATACTTCAAAATCCGAACATAGGTTTGATTTTTTTGATTCCAGACGTTAGAGAAACATTGAGGGTAAACGGCACGGCTAAAATAGTTACAGATAAAAAGGTTTTAGAGTTATTGATTTGTGATGGTAAACTACCATCATTTGCTATCATTGTAGAAGTCAAAGAAGCATTTATGCACTGTTCTAAATGTATGATTAGGTCAAAGCTATGGAATAACAATAGTAATTCAACTAAGGTTTCTGTTCCTTCTTTAGCAAAATCAATGGTAGAACATACTAAACTTGACATCACATTGGAAGAAATGGATGATTTGATAAAAAATGACGAAAAAACGAATTTGTATTAAAACGATCTCTTACAGATACAAGTGTTAAGCAAAGCGTCACTTATACCCCTATATCTAATATTTGTTTTGAAACTAAAATTTTAAAAAATCCAAGCCACTGGCTTGAATCAGTAAATATGTTGCAAAGATGGGGCTTTAGTACAACTTTCTTTTTAAGTGTAGATAACATAATTTTGCGTCATGGACATTTACAACAAGAACGGCAGATTTATTTCAATCCTTTCGGATTATGGTTTTAAGGCAACATTTGGAAATGAGGCAGACACAACATTTCTCAAAAAGGCTTTACAAGCCTTGATAAATTCGCCTGTACCAATAAAATCGGTTGAGTTTGTCAAAAATGACATTTCTGCAATCACTATCGACAGTCGAAGTGGAATTTATGATATTGCTTGTGTTGATGAAAACGACAATCATTTTATTGTTGAAATGCAGTTGAGTGAGTACCCAGAGTTTATTCAACGTATGAAATTTTACGCATTACATCGCTTCAATACATTAGTAAAAAAAGGCGAATACAAATTTGAAAATCTACCAAGGATTTACTGTATTGGTATTTTAGCAAAAAGCATTTTTCCTCAAATTACTGATTATCATAATATTGCCATCCTTCGTAACATAAAAAATGAAACTATTGACGACCAAATGGCGTTTGTAACGGTAGAACTTGACAAGTTCAAAAAGGATGAAAATGAAGTAATAACCGATTTGGATAAACTGATTTATACAATGCAAAACTTACATACAGTTACCGAAACATCACAGTTCCCAACCTTTTGGAACGAAGATTGGTTAAAAAAGGCTATTTCAGAGGTGGACATCCGTAACATGACACCTGAACAAAAGTTAGCCTACGAAATGGCAATTTCAGCGAATGCTCTGGCTGTCAAAAATGAGAATAAAAAAATAGAAGAGGCTAAAAGAACACTTATAATAGAAGCTGTGACCAAAGCATTGAAGCGTGGAAAACTCAGTATTGAAGAAATTGCAGAAGACAATAATGTGACAATTGACTTCGTACTTTTTGTTCAAAAAGAATTATCAGATAGCCAATGATGAAATAGTATAAAACACTTGTTTGCAGCGTTCTAATCAGCCCCCACTATTCCAAGTTGAAAAACTTGGAACAATAAATAAAATTCAGACTTAGTCTGCAAATAGTATTACTCCTTCACATGATACTTTGAAACATCAATATTGGGTGTCGAGAAAATTGTGCCTTTGTCGGTAATCAAAATAGCTTGATAGTCTGGATATTTTTTGAGGAGTTTTAAGCCTGCTTTTTTGCCTAAAACCATGATAGAAGTACTAAAACCGTTGGCGGTTTCGGCACTTGGACCTAATACGGTTACGCTACAAAGTCCTGTGGCAGGATAGCCCGTTACGGGGTTGATGATATGTGCATATCGTTTGCCATTGAAAACCACAAATTTCTCATAACTTCCCGAGGTCACTACGGCACTTTTTACCAATGGAATAATGGCAAAAATGGTATCTTTTTTCATGGGATTAGTAATCCCCACCGACCACGCTCTGCCGTCTGGATGTTTTCCCCAAGTACTCATATCGCCCGAACCGTTTACAATGCCTGCTTTGATGCCTTTTGCCAACATCATTTCTCGGCATCTGTCGGCGGCGTAGCCTTCGCCCAATGCTCCAAAGCCAATTTTCATGCCTTTACGTTTCAAGAAAATGGTAGAGTTTTCTTTGTTTAATTCTATGTTTTCGTAACCTACTTTTTCCACTGATTTTTTGATGGCTTCGGGGCTTGGCATTGCTTTCATTGAACCGTCGAATTTCCAAATTCTGTCCATTGCCGCAAAGCTAATGTCAAAAGCTCCGCCTGTAATTTTAGAGAAATGAATTGCTCGTTCCGTCAAAGCAAATACTTCTGCATCTACTTTCACTGGCTTGATGCCTGCATTTCTGTTTACTTCTGATACTTGTGTATCGCTTTTCCAATCGGAAATTAGGTTTTCGATTCTGGTGATTTCGGCAATTACGCTATCAATATTATTTTCTGCCGACAAAGTATCGTTGGCGACAATCGTAATATCAAAGCGACTGCCCATTAGTTTAACTGCTCTTTTACGAAGTACCTGAGCAGAAGTATTGAAGCTAACAATGAGGACTAAAAAGAAAAGTATTTTTTTCATTAGGAAAAAATAAGTGTCTGCTGACTGGTAATTTCAATAACGTACAAGCCACAAACGTCTTATTTATTTAGATTGATTTTAAATTAATCATCAAATTTAATATCAATTTTCAATCTAATTACCTTTTGCTATTATTTAAGCATTAGATTTTTGTCAACTTTTCGGAACATAAGCCCCGATGGATACTTTACGATGACGCAGGTATTTATAGAGGGTCATTTTAGAAACGCCTATTTCTAAAGCAATTTGATTAACGCCCATTTTTCCTTCTCGGTAATAGGTTTCTGCCAAAATTGCTTTTTGTTCGGCTTCTTTGGTCATGCCTTGTCTTCGTCCGCCTTTTCTACCTCTGGCTCTGGCGGCTTCCAAGCCTGCTTTGGTTCTTTCTCTGATTAAATCTCGTTCAAATTCGGCAAAACAGGCTGAAATGTTAAAAAACAAACGTCCTTGAGGCGTAGTGGTGTCGATGGCATCGCTGATACTTTGAATCCCTACTTGTTTTTCATTCAATTGAGCCACTACTTCTAATAAATGTTTCAACGAACGCCCTAATCTATCAAGTTTATAAACCACTACTATATCGCCTTTTCTAATCTGACTTAGCATTTTTGATAGCTCTACCCTATCGGTTTTTGCTCCCGAAGCGGTTTCTGTAAAAATAATTTCACAGCCAGCTTTGTTGAGGGCATCCGTTTGTAAGGCTAAATTTTGGTCTTTAGTACTAACTCTTGCGTATCCTATTTTCATGAGTGGCTTTTTGATGATTAATTTTTCTTGAATCTATACAAGTACGGTGCTTTGTTCTGAGCCCCCGTAAACTTCTTTTCGAGTCGCTCTAAAACATTGAGGTCGAGCATTTTTTTCTGAAAATTACTTGGCGTAAAAGCTTTATCATAAATGGCTTCGTACAGTTCTTGTACTTCACGCATCGTAAATGTTTCGGGCAATAAATTAAAACCAATCAGTTTTTCGTCAAGATGTTGGCGAAGTGCCTCAAGAGCAAAATGTAGAATTTCATTATGGTCATACACCATTTGTGGAATGTCCTTAAAACTTCTCCATTCCAAAAATTCATCAAATTCGCCCTTTTGCGGATGTACTTTGTTAATATCTACCAAAGCATAAAAACCTATACACACAAATCTACTGGTAATCCATGCGGTTACTTCTTCATCAAAACGTTCGGCATCGAAAAGTGGTAATTCCTTTTTCATTACTTCATTGAACGGACTGCCCACGATACGGTTTTCGTCGCCAAAAACCCTAAACTGCTCTAAATAGATATTTTCTAAATTGGTTCTTTCTTTCAGAACCCTTGCGGCGGCTTGGTCGATACTCTCTGTTTTTTTGATATAACCACCGGGCAAAACCCAACTATCTTGTCCAAATTTGAATTTGGAAATCAATACTTTCAACTCTTTCTGCTCGTACCCGAAAATCACAGAATCCATCGAAAGCTGAGAGATATAATCCTCAATCTCAAATTTCTTCATTAATGCTAATTTTTATCTAATCTTTTATACAAAGGTAAGATGAATACTTGTATTTCTAATCGCTACAAATACTCATACAGGATAATGCTTCAAGGGTAAGGCATAACACAAATTTTATGGCAAAAGACGGACAGAGTAACTTTACTTATGATTAAGGTTTTTAGAGAAAGTTGAAGGTCAATGGAAATTAGTGGACCAGTCGGTTCACACAATCAAGAAGTAATAGTAATATCAAAAAAGACTGCCATTATTGAGCAGTCTTTTTTTTTACTTCGATACTTTTAAATCTCTAAAATAACCTTCCGTTCCTACATCTACAAAAAGCCCCAATGCTCCTGAAGTATTTTCGCCTAAAGGTTCGTTGACGATTAAAGAAGGTTGTGTGTTATCATTGAGAAACAATTTTGCTTGCTTGCCTTTTACTACGATTTTGATAGTTATCCATTCGTTCAAACCCATATCGGCATAAGATTCGTACATTTCGGGCTTTTCTTTTCTAAGACGATTGAATTTAAAGTCAGGAAAAGAAAAATACTGAATCGAATGATTACGGCGTACTTGGTCGTCGGCTCTGCCGTTGGTCGGGCGAATGTAAATACAATCGAATTTTGAGTTATCGGCATTGATATGATACGCTAAACCAATAAAGCCACGGTCGGAAGGTGAAGCCGTTTTTAATAATCTACTCAATACTTTTACTTCAATTGTTCCTTCTTGAAAATCAATATTTTTGATACGTACAAATGTGGCTTCATCTACTTTCTTCACCGCCGAATCTTTCACAACTTTTAGTACTTTTATTCCATTGAGTTTCTCAAAAGACATTGATACTTGATTGGCTATCAAATTATTAGGTTCTAAACTGACCGTTTGAGCCAAAAGGTTTTGATATAAAAAAAGGGTAAAGAGTAATATCTGTAAATTTTTCATCTTTTAGATTAACAATGTTTTTTTACTTATAAACGCCTTTATTTCTTCAAAAAAGGCTCAATACTTGCCCAAGTTGCAGGAAAGTTTTCTAAAAAACAACCGTGTTTTTAAAGGCTTGAATACTGTTTTCAATAATGTTCTTTATTGAGTTTTTTGTCACCATACATAACACTTACCATACCAAAATTCAATTCAGCTAAAATATGTATTGTAAATTAGTTTTGGCTGAAAATAAAAAATAGAGCCACTTAAAATCCATTTTTTGACTATACTCACCCCTTTCGGCGTAAAAAACCCAACGAGTATTCAAGTTCAGGCATCCAAAATGAACTGACAATGTATGACTTCATAAAGCCCTAATTAAGCATAGAGAATGTTACAATATCATTCTTCTTTTTATACTTTAGTCGCTTAAAATTTGCGAAACAAGTATTTTAAAGATAAAACCATGATACTCGACGATTCTTTCAACTTTTCGGTAAATACAGGCAAAAGAACAACTTTTGATGCTATTGTGGTAGGCAGTGGTATCAGTGGCGGATGGGCAGCCAAAGAGCTTTGCGACCACGGACTTCATACCCTTGTACTGGAACGTGGAAGAAATGTTGAACACGTCAAGGATTATCCAACTGCCATGCTTAATACTTGGGAATTTAAGCATTTGCAACAGTTACCGCTCAAAACCTTAGAAGAAAATCCACTCATTAGCCAAGCCGCAGGCTATGGTGAAGATACCGAGCATTTTTTTATCAAAGATGCCGACCATCCATATATCCAAGAAAAGCCTTTCAATTGGGTTCGGGGTTATCAAGTAGGCGGAAAATCTTTGATTTGGGGACGAGCCTGTCCCCGTTGGAGTCCTTTTGAATTTACTTCGCCAGCTCGTTTGGGTTATGGCATGGAGTGGCCCATTCATTATAGCGATGTCGCTCCGTGGTATGCTCATGTAGAAAAATTTATTGGTGTTTGTGGAAATAAAGATGGCATAGAAACCATGCCCGACGGCGAGTTTTTACCTCCATTTGATTTTAGTTGTGTTGAAGAATCTATGCAGTCGAAAATCAAGGCGAAGTACAAAAATCGATATATGATTCAAGGGCGTTGGGCTCACGTAACCCAACCTACGGCATTACATCAACAACAAGGTCGTGCATTTTGTCAAGCTCGGAATAAGTGTATGCGGGGTTGTCCGTTCGGTGGCTATTTCAGTAGTAATTCTTGTACTTTACCGTGGGCATCCAAAACAGGAAAACTCACCGTGCGTCCACATTCGGTCGTACATTCTATTATTTATGACGAACAAAAACAAAAAGCCATCGGCGTAAGGGTCATCGACAGTATTAGCAAAGAAATGACAGAATTTTATGCTAAAATCATTTTCATGAATGCCTCAGCCCTGAACAGTACGCTTATTTTAATGAATTCTACCAGTAAACGTTTTCCGAATGGTTTAGGAAACGACAGCGGTACTTTGGGCAAATACGTTGGTTTTCATAATTATAGAGGTACAATTAGCGGAGATATAGAAGGTTTTGAAGATAAATATACTTTTGGCAATAATCCGTCTGAGTGCATGGTTCCTAATTTTAGAAATATTCACCAACAAGATACTGATTTTGTGGGCGGATACATGGCATTTATGGGAGCAAGCAGAAGTAGAGGAGTACACACAGAAGCTGAATTTGGTGCAGATTTAAAAAATGCCATGACTCAGCCCGGCCCTTGGAGTACTTATATTTATATGCAAGGCGAAACCATTTTAAAAGAAAGTAATCATGTGTATCTGAGTAAAACCGAAAAAGACCAATGGGGAATTCCCTTGTTAGTCACTTCTGTGGATTATGATGATAATGATGAAAAAATGATGAAAGATTTCTTAGTACAAGGCTCAGAAATGTTGGAAGTAGCTGGTGCTAAGAACATTGAGGCAAGTGATAGAAAATGGTCGCCCGGCTTGGACATTCACGAAATGGGTGGTTGCAGAATGGGTGCAGACCCTAAAACATCTATGTTGAATAAATGGAATCAGTTACACGCTTGTAAAAATGTTTTCGTAACCGACGGAGCTTGTATGACCAGTACAGGTATTCAGAGCCCTTCTATTTTTTATATGGCACTTACAGCCCGAGCAGTATCCCATGCCGTAAAAGAATTGAAGCGAGGGAATTTGTAGAGAATAGACATCTCATAAGTATCAAGAAAAACAATGGTAAAAAATGTCATTGTTCCTCCCATTTTTAATTCACTTCATTAACTTATACTTTATGATGAGTATTGCCATTGCTACAACTGGGAATACTCATCTTACAATTAACACCCTTTCAAAAAATTGTATTATACCAAGAAATTTACCGTATAATAAGTTTTTTGTGATTATAGAATAGAATGTTTTTGGTTTTTTAGAAGAATCAGTAAATTGGTTTTAAAATACTATCATTCAGGCATTTATATTATTTCCGAAATTTATTAATTAGAAAATCTCATTTAGTATTCAAGTCACATAATATTAAGAATATCAATTTTACAATCACTTTGCTTTACAATAGAAATTTACTTTAACCGATAATTATATGTACACAAAAGACCAAATCAAAAATGCCATGACCAAGAAAGGATATGCTTGGTTCAATGATGAATCTAATAAATCTTATGATATAAATATTGTGGGAGTAAGGAATAATAGCCCAAGTGTTTATAAGAAAATTACAAACGTTTTTGATGATTATTTAACCGTTTCTTACAAGGATACATCAGGAAAGTGGAGTTTTTTTAGCTGGATGATAACCTCTGACCCTGGTAAAAAAGCTGCTCTAAAATTTCAGAACTCAAAAGGCGTAGCCAGATTAGTTCCGGGACAATATAGGGGAGTTTGGTCAATTGATAAACACCAAGGAAAATACGATGCTCTTTGCCAAAGAAACGGAAATGTTACCGTCTGGAGAGATGCCAATAAAGACCTTGTTTTTGACGAAAAAAAGACTGACACAGGTAAGTTTGGAATCAATATTCATAAAGCAGGTCAAGACACGATGTGGGTAGAAAATTGGTCAGAAGGTTGCCAAGTATTCAAGAGAGCTAAAGATTTCGACGAGTTCATGAAAATCTGTAAAATTGCATCAAAACTTCATGGTAATAAATTTACTTACACTTTATTAGAATCAACAGATATTGTATAAAATCAGAGCTTTTAATAATTTATACTTCCGAGGGCTATCAATACTTATTCCGTTGATAGAGTATTTTCACATAATACAAGCCAAGAAGTTATTCATAAACACCCTAAAAAACAATGAAAGAGTACAAAATAGCGAAAGGTTGGGCAATCTTTATTTATGTTGGTGGAGTATTACTAATCGCTCTATTTTCTTGGCTTCTACTTATGCCTTTTATTCCTTCTATGAAGGGCGATATTTCTCCCGCATCTTACTGGTTTCTCACACCAACTGCATTAATTATGATTGCTTTAATGGTTGTTGGTATTATTGATACCATGAAAAGTAAATTTGTGATTGATGAATATCAAATCTCTATGGTTAGTACTTTTTCAAATAGACAATTAATGTTGGATGAAATCATGGGATACAGAATCACAGATAATTATATCCTGATTGAATCAAACAACAAATTAAAAAAGCCAATCAAAGTCAGTACTTACCTTGAAGGAAATGAGGAAATTCTGTTATGGTTATCAAGACATTTCTCTGACCTTGACATTGCTAATGCCAATCAAGAAAAGAAAGAAATATTAAATAATGAGAAATTTGGATTGCATATTAAAGACCGTGAAGAGCAACTGAATAAAGCTAAAAAAATCACAACATATCTTAATTGGATAGGGCTAATTATTGGGTTATGGGTCATATTTTTAGCAAACCCTTATGAATACTCCGTATCAGTCTCTATGATTTTCCCCGTTATTTGTCTGTTTGTAGTAAAATACTTTAAAGGTTTGATCAGAATTGACGAAAAAAAAGACTCTGCTTATCCCTCAATTTTTTTAGCAATATTAGTTCCAAGCTCAGGACTTTGTCTAAGAGCCATACTTGACTATAATATTTTTGATTATTCAAATGTCTGGAAGCCCACAATTCTCATTACCTCTATTTATCTCGCAGTTTTAACTTTTAGAAACAAAGAATTTAAACTTAATAAAGCTAAGGATTATTTTAGCGTTTTATCTATTGCTCTTTTCATATTCGCTTATGCTTATGGGGCAGTAATTGCTTTAAACTGTGTATATGACCCGTCTGTTCCTGAAAAGTTTAATGCAATAATTATAAGTAAGAGAATTGATTCTGACAAATTGACTACTTATTATTTAAAACTAACACCATGGAGCTATCAAAAAAGTAATAGCGAAGTGACAGTAACAGAAGAATTATACAATCGACTAAACGAAAAGGATAAAGTAAATATTTATTTTAAGAAAGGGCTATTGGAAATCCCTTGGTTTGATGTATCAAAGTAAAGATTGTACAATCAAGTTTTGGATTAAAAAAAATAATCGATAGTAATTAATGCTATCGATTATTTTTTTAATAGCACTTTAGAGCTAAAATAATTAAGAAAAACAATTTTAATCACTGTGATAAATTTGCAATTTCGGTATCTGTTAATGTTCTATTGAAGACGGCAAGTCCACCTATTTGACCTTGGAAAAAATTCCCCATCCCCGACTTTAACAATACCGCTCCCACGGTAAAATCTGAACCATTATTTCCCATACCATCTGGAAAGTAATAAGGGTTTTTAGATACAACTAAGCCATTGGGATAACCTTTAAAACCTTTAGTATTTTTAATCAGTTCTGGTTCTCTTACTTCAAACTTTCCGTTCAAATATGATTTAATATTATTACCATCATAGGTAAATGCAACGCACTGCCATTGGTTCTTCTTGACGGTATCTTTACTGGCAGAATAGTCAATAGAATATGGAAATGGTGGAGTAGCTTTACCTGAAGAAGAGATATGCCCACATACTTGGTTTTCTCCATTGTAATATGGTAATGAGACAAAAAGTCCATATTGCCTTTTTCCTCCATCTTGATATTCATTCCACATACCTCCAACAAAGCCAGTTCCTTCTTTCCACTTTACCCATGCCATTAGAGTAATGCCTTGCTGTTGTCCATAAATATTTAGTTCTTTGGTTTCTGAATTTGGTAATGATAAAAAAGCTTTATTACCAAACATTGTTGAATAGCCTGAAATTGGCCCTTCGTTTACTCTTGGAAGTGTTCCATCTTGTTCAGTTAAGGGGTAGTCACCTTTCCCTGCGGATCTTCGTGGCTCTCCTTCATTTTCTTTAAAGTCCCACAAAGCAACTAATCCATTTGTAGATAAAATCTTTTTCCTGTAAGTATCATCAAATGTTTCTGAAGCACAAGATGTAAGTATTAACAGAATAAATGGCACTAAGCCTATAAGGTTTGTTTTCATGATATAGATTATTAAGATTTAAAACTTTTCTATATAAAAATAGTCATTTTACAGAGAAATATGGGTAGAATCACAAAGTTAATTTACCGTTAACATAGATAGTTTAACATAAAAATTTGTGTGTTTGCTGTCCTTAAAAAATAAAGGCATTTAGGAATTAATTTCCTAAACGCCTTTATTTTTTGACACTTATGGTATTTTTATAAAATTAATACTTTAAAGATGAACCAATATAAGCTATGGATTCAAAAATTCAGGAAGATATGTATTTCCCTACTTCAAATCCCTCTTTATTTCTTACTCAAAGAATTAATCCAAGTAGCGATTTTCTTTACATCACCTTTTGGTAAATGTGCCATTGATGGCATTGGTGTTGCAAATTCTGGCCAGTTTGATGGTTTTGGTTCGTAAATCAAAGCCTCAATTTGTGCTACTGAGTATTTGCGTTTAGCAATCTCTTGATACGATGGACCAACGGCACGCTCGTTTACTTTATGACAAGCCAAACAAGTACTTTTGCTCAAAAGCTTCATCGCTTCTGCATCGCTAATCACTGCTCCTGCAGTTTTTACTTTTGCTTTCTCGCCTGCTGCTGTTGGCATTGCTTCTTTCATTTGATTGTCTGGCGTATTCAATTTAGCTCCTGCATCTACACGCTCACGTTGTTCACGAGTTTTTGGCGTTACTAAAGTGATGTTTGCTTTTGCTCCTTGTGGAATACTGTTTAGAGTATAATAAGCTGTACCATGCAATAAATTCAGATGTGAAGTAGCTGATAATACGCCTTCTGGCTTAATGTCATGGATATAACCTTCACGTAAATTATCTACTACGATACGTACTTTTAAGCCGTCTTCGCTTGCTTTTGCACCTCTTACTGCATTGTCTTTTCTATCTACAATTGGACTTCCGTAAACTGGGTGGTACTTGTAAGTATAACTTGAAACATCGTAGTTATTTACGTTTTCAGCAGTTTTCTTATCTACTGGTAAAGTAAATTCAATTTCAAAACCGTCTGGCATAGCTCTTACGGCTTTCATTTCGAAAGGTACTTTTCCTGAGAATACTAATCTTTCTAAACCGAAGGCTTCTTTTCCTGTTGAACCCCAACCACGGTTTGTTCCGCCTACAAACATTGAATTGTCTGTTCCCCATGACATTCTAAGAACACCCGAACGGAAACCGCTTCTAAAATCAAATGAAGCTCCTTGATATTTTCCGTTTACTTTTTCTAAGAATACTCTGGCGATTTTAGACATCCCTTCGTCTCCTACAAATACTTGTCCTGCAAATGGCCCAAAACCTCCTTTGGTATCGTCCGTAACGATTTCAGAAGTAGAAACGCCCAATACTCCGTGAGGTAACCAAACGGCTGGTGACTTGATGCCCATGTTTGGATAAGTCTTTGTTGCCATTTCGTAAATCGTAGTCATTGGCTCGTTTTTCACGTACTCAGGTTTTACTTTTGGGTCGTCACGTGGGTCAACTTTTGCGTAAATCATATCAGCACGCATTTTCACTGGAGATTCTGGACGAGAAGCCCAAGCTAATGAAGCTGGATGTCCCATAAAATCACCTTCTTCTACGTGTGAAATAAAACCAGAACCTTGCCAGTCACCTTGGTTATCGCCATAGAAAAATTGTCCGTCAACCATACCAATTCCGCAAGGAGAACGCATACCTGCTGCGAATGGTGTCATTTTTCCGTCTTCGGTAATCTTCATTGTCCAACCTCTCCAAGGCACAAAAGATTTTCCTGCCCACCAGTCAGACGCACCGAAACCAACGTTTCCAGTTACATAGAAAGAACCATCTGGGCCAATTTTTGGGCCAAAAGAGTACTCATGGTAATGTCCTGAAATTGGCCAAGAATAAACAGTTTCATAACGGTCGGCTTTACCATCTCCGTTTTTATCTACCAATTTGGTCAATTCGCCTCTTTGGGCACAGTATAAACTTCCGTTTTTGTAAGCCAAACCCAAAATTTCATGTAAACCGCTCGCAAATTTGCGGAAAACTGGATGACTTGAATTCGGGTTTTCGATGATATATACTTCACCACGACGAGTAGAAGCGGCTACATCGCCATTGGGTAAAGTAACCAAACCACCTACTTCCAAAACGATTCCTTCGGGAATCGGAAGCTTTACAATTTTGTAATAATCATTTTCGGTAGGGCCATCTTGTGCAAATGCCCCAGTTGTCATTGCCAATGCTAAACCAATTTTGGTAAACGACTGACTCAGCGACTGTGCTATATTTTTGATATTCATTTGATTTTCAGATTTAAAAAAACGCTTGTAAGTAGTTTTTTGAAAAATGAACAATGTTGATATGCGAATTCTTAGCCTTAGAATCGAATTACTCATCATTCATCACTCACAACTCTCAATTTGGAGGTATTACCACATTACAGAGTATTGTACTTTGTCTTTTACAGGAACAAGTAATACAGTGTTGTCACCGATTTTCTCGATGCTTGCATCCGCTGCCTTGATGTAATAGCTTTTGCCGTCGATGGCATAAACATCATCTGAAAGTTTAGTGATATTCTTTCCGATGGCTACACGACATTGCAAAGAAGCACTTGCTGGCGTTTTTAGGCTTAAAGTACGAGAAAGATATTTTCCTTCAATCACTCTGATTTGGTCTTCTACTTCTGTACCATAAATTTGATAACGGAAAGTAGGAAGATTATCAGCATCTACATCATAACCTAAAGTACGGAAATTTGCACTTGCTGGCGTTGAGCCGCTCAAGTTTGTTTTAGCATCTGCCGAAACAATTAATGGAGTATCTTCTAAAGCCAAGATTGGTCCTCTTGGACGAGAAGAACCATCTCCTCTGTCGTCCCACATTGGCGTTGTATCTAAAAATTCGCCTTTCCAGATTTGAGCAATCGCTCCGTTATCCAAATCAAAAGTATAATGTAATTTATCTGGGCTACCTACATTGATAGCGTGAACAATACGTTTTTGTTTATCTGTATTTCTGAAAATATCCGAAAACGAACGTAATAAAGTTGACTCTTTAGCATCCAAATAAATAGGGTCTGAGGGAACACCTGCCAATACTGAACCCAAAGAATGGAAAGGAACAGATCTAAAGCTTGGTCCTTGTACGTACATTCCTAAGATTGGAGAAACCCAACCGTCTGTTTTATACACGGTAATTTCTACTGGAACATTCCCTGCTGGTAAATCCATTTCAGCAGTACGTTGGTCACGTGAGGTAGTCCAAGCATCTGGCAATAAAGTTTTGCCATTTACTTTTACATAATACTTACCGCCAGCTTGGAAAATAAATTGGTGTTTTCCAGCTTCTGGAATTTTCAAAGTAGCATTGAAAATTTGAGCAAAATCGTTGGTTTTTGTGCCTACTTCCCAAGTAAGTTTTTCTAAAGTACCTGTTGCATCAGGTTTTTTACTCAAGAAATCTTTGGGTTCTCTGAAATTACCATAGAATACTTTCCATGAAATATCAGACATTTCCGCAGGTTTTCCACCAAAATTATTGATTTTGAAATTACGGAAAGCCACTGGGCCGTGGTCTCCCTGAATCATAAATGGCCCTGTTGGAGCTTCTGTTTCAGAAATTGGGCCGCCTGTTGGGCCTGTCAATTCTACATTTTCTTGAATCGTAAAACCATTCAATTTTACGTACAATACTTTTGCGTTAGCGATTTTCTTGCCAGTAGCATCAAAGCGAGGTGCTTGGAAAGAAATATCTAAATGTTGCCAAAGACCCGGAGCTAAACAAGCATTTAGGCGTGGTGCGTGTCCATCATAAAGGATTTCTTTACCGTTTTCATAACGACGACGTTTGTAAATACCTCCACAGTCGCCCGTAGCAGGATTTTTCACGCCCCAGCTATCCAATAATTGGATTTCATAACGCCCCATCAAGTAAAATCCTGAATTAGAGTGTGTTGCCATCATAAAATCGAAAGAAACATCAACATCACTAAATTCAGCAACCGATTGTAGATTTGAGCGATTCTCTGGATTGGGAAGATTCGCCAATACACCTTTACCTGCGGTAAGGGTCATGGCTTCAGGTTTTGAGATGTCAGCCGTTACATCACCAGCAATTTGCCAGTTAGTTTTGTCTGAACTTTTCCAGAAAGACATATCGTCTAACGGAAGGGTTTGTTGTGCGGTCGAGAGCAAAGGGAAGCATAATGCTCCCACCAGCCAAGCCTTTTTCATAATTTGTAAATTGGACATTGTATTATGTTACTTTTATAAAGGAGGGATAAATATACAGACTGAAAACTTTAGTCTTATCCTTTATTATATAAAATAGTATTTGTGCGTATTATACTCATAACAGGCAAACGTGTATCTTTACTCGAAATTGTAAATAGTATTTTTCATGGGAAATAAACCTTTTATTGCCCCAAATGCCTCGGTAATGGGGAACGTAATTTTGGGAAATGATGTGTCTGTTTGGTACGGTGCGGTGATTCGTGCAGATGTTGAAAAAATTCAAATTGGCGACCGTAGTAATATTCAAGATACTGCCGTGCTACACGCCGACCCCAACGACCCAACGATTATCGGAAACGATGTCACCGTTGGACATGGGGCAATCGTACACGGGGCAACGGTGGGCGACGGCTCGCTTATCGGGATGCGAGCGACTGTTTTAAACAAAGCCGTTATTGGTAAAAATTGTATTATTGGAGCAAACGCCTTAGTGCCAGAAGGAATGCAAATTCCTGATTATTCTTTGGTGGTGGGGATTCCTGCCAAAATCATCCGACAAATTTCGCCCGAACAAGCCGAAAAACTTACTTTAAGTGCCTTGCATTATGTAGCCATGGCAAAAAGACACGAAGCAGGTGAATTTCCGTTGATTTAGTTTTTAGCTTTGAGCTGTGAGCCTTGAGCTTTGCTTTTAGCTATTAATCTGTTGCCGTTGTCCGTGTCCTCACGGACAACACTTTTATGCTGTTACCCTTGCTCTACGGACAACATTTGATACAATCCCCTATGCCGTTATGCCGTTGCCCGTGTCTCCACGGGCAACAAACAACAAACTCGGTAATCTCAACAAACTTTATAATAACAGTATTTTACATCATCAAAAACCTAAACTAAAAAAAGATATGCAATTCACAAGTATACAAATAGGTGTGCCATATTTTTACACTGCAACTATCCTTAAATGGCATAAACTACTCAAGCATGATAAATACAAAGATTTTATCATCAGTAGTTTACAATATTTAGTATCACAAAAGAAAATCAAGGTATTTGCTTTTGTGATTATGCCAAATCATATTCATTTAATTTGGACGATGTTGGCAATGAATGGGAAAGAGCTACCCTCTGCCAGTTTAATGAAATACACGGGACATCGTTTTTTAGAAGACCTATCAGAGAATCATCCACAAGTATTGCCTTTTTTTGCTGTGGAAGCATCTAATAGAAAATATCATTTTTGGCAAAGAAACAGTCTTTCAATCGCTCTTTATTCTCCAAACGTTTGGCAACAAAAATAGACTATATCCATAACAATCCCTTAACTGGTAAATGGGACTTAGCCGACTTACCAGAAAATTACAAATACTCTTCGGCTAAATTCTATGAACAAGGGATAGATGAATTTGGAATATTAACACATTGGCAGGAATGAATTTAAGCTAAAGTACAGCTACTGTCTGTTGAGTTGTTGCTCGTAAAGACACAGGTAATTCCCATTTCCAAGTTGTAGCCCGTGGAGACACGGGCTACGGCAACACAGTTTTTAGCTTTTAGTTTTGAGCTGTGAGCCTTGAGCTTTGCTTTTAGCTATTAATTTTAATTTCTGACTCTTATTTCTTGAGTCTTTACTCTTGCATCTTGTGTCTTAATTCTTGCATCTTAAGTCTTGCATCTTATATCTCAACTCTTACATCTAAAAAGCTTCACAGAAACATACAATTATTAATTTGAAATATAATACCTTTAAAGTGAATACTATCAGAAAATCCACTTTAAAGGTATTATCGTATTCAGCCATATTTCAATTAATACTTTCAAAACAATCAATTCAATGAAACACAATTATGCCATGCGAGTATTGCTGGGAATCCTGCTTGTGGCAGGTTATTTTCCTTCGGTACTTGCCCAATCAACCAAAAAGCATCTTCCCATTATTGATGTTCACGTACACGCCTCTAAGGCAAACCCCAACATCCCCGACCTCTGTCCTTGGTTTTTGAAAAGTATGCCCGGTGCTGACCCAAAACAAACTACATCACCATCTATTTTCAGTAATGAATGTCCCGACCCACTCAAAGCAGCTAAAACTGATAAAGAAATGCAGGAAGCCCTGCTTGCTACTGCCGAAAGACTCAATGTAACGATGATTGTGAGCGGTGATGCAAGCATTATTCATAATTGGCATAAGGCTGCTCCTAATCGCATTATTCCTTCATTGGGGATTAGTAATAGCAAAGACATGACCGTAAAGGCTTTTGAAGATTCTTTAACGGCTGGTTTTTATAAAGTAATGGGAGAAGTTGCTCCTCAGTATCAAGGTATGTCACCAAGTGACCCAAGTTTGGATGAGTACTTTGGTGTTGCCGAAAAATTAGGCGTACCTGTGGGAATTCATATGGGAACTGGTGGAAATGGTACGATAAATATTACTAATCCTAAGTATCGTGCTTCGCTTGGTCGTCCGTTTTTGTTAGAAGATATGCTTGCCAAACACCCTAAGCTAAAAATCTGGGTTATGCACGCTGGCTATCCAATGGCCGACGAAATGATTGCCCTTATGGGTGCAAATGCTTATGTATATGTAGATTTAGCAGGATTTATTTGGAGTTACCCTTTAGAAGAAATTCACGCTTATTTACGTAGATTAATCCAAGCGGGCTTTGGCAAACGTATCATGTATGGCACTGACTTAATGATTTGGCCAAAATTGCTTGAAACATCTATACAAGTAATTGAAAGTGCCAATTATTTATCAGAAGACCAAAAGAGAGATATTTTCTTTAATAACGCCGTTCGCTTTTTCAACTTAGACCCTAATAGGTTTAAGTAAAGCATTTAGTGCTGTTACCCATGTTCACGAGTAAAGGCATTGACACAGGCAATGGCAAAAGGGTATCACTCCCAAGTTGTAGCCCGTGGAGACACGGGCTACGGCAACACAAAGTTTAAGTAAGCATATTTTATATTGTTGCCGTTGTCCGTGCATTCACTGACAACGGCATTGAATATTGTTAGATTTCAATTGTCATAGAAGCCATTGGAATACCTTTGCCTCCAGCCATAATTTTGGCAATTTTCCCTTCCTCAATTAATAAGTTTACAATGATTAAACTTGGTGATTTAGGTTTCATAAACCAGCCCTGCTCAATTAAAAACTGTTCTTTTTTTAGTCCGATTTTATCGTACAAATAACAAGCAAGCGGCCCTGCTGCCATCCCTGTTCCTGCTTCTTCCAAAATGCCATATCGTGGTGCAAACATTCTTGTTGTGGCTACTCTTTCTTTATCACTGGTTTTTGTAGAAAAAACATAAAATCCTATTAAATCAAACTCCTCACTGATTTGACTGATTAAATCATAGTTTGGGACGATGCTCTCTAAGATTTCATTATCTACAACAGGAATGATAGCAAAGGAATTACCAGTATTGACGATTGAAATAGAGGCATTACTTAGAATATCATCTTCTCTTAATCCCAATGAAGCCAATATTATTTTACCATTTTGTTCAGAAACTTCTGTATATATGGGTGGCTTTTGTTCCATAAATGCCAAATCACCTTGTATCAGAATCTCTCTTTTTCCATCAATGGTTTCTTTTGAAGCATGCTCACTTGTAATAAATCCTAATTGCGATAAATACGAGAAAGTTGCAATAGTGGCGTGTCCGCAGTGAGCAATTTGTCTGGTTGGCGTGAAAAAATCAAGTTTAAAATCTGCCATTTTTGATTTTGAAACAAAGGCTGTTTCAGAAAGACCAACTTTTGCTGCAATAATTAATTTCTGTTCATTGCTTAGTTCGTCAGCATTCAGTACAACACCTGCGGGGTTTCCTCCTTGATTATTGTCCACAAAGGCACTGATAATTTGTACTTCTATTTTTTGAAAATTGTCCATTGTATTTGTTTAGTTGGATGATTAAAATAATTACCAACAATGGACGAAATGGATGCAGAAAAGACGCAAAATTATTTTTGATTATTTTGATAAGCTATGAGATTGCCCTTAGTATCTGTTTCCACATTTTTACAATCCAAAATAAGCTCTTTCAATTTGTCTCTGCCTCTTTGTACTCTTGTTTTTGCTCCTGAATAAGAAATATTTAACTCATCTGATAAGCTGAGTTGGGAATGATTATCATAATAAGTAAGTAGGATAGCTTGTTTATATTTTTCGGACAGTTTGCTGATTTTCTGATTGATGCAATTGCTTAATGAAAGATAAAGTGGCTCTTCATTTTCTTGTTCAGCAAAATCGAAGCCATCAATTTGAGTCTCCAAATGAGTTTTTCGGTAATAGTCTGCTACTGCATTTCTTGTTATTTGATACACCCAAGCAGTAAGTTTAGAGCAATCCGAAAGTGTATGAATGTTAAGTTGAATTTTCAAGAAAACGTCTTGCAGAATATCTTCACTCGTGTCAATATCCTTTACTTTACTGAAAATAAATTTTTTCAACTCATCATGTAAGTCTATCCATATTTCTTGAATTTGTCTTTTCATCTTTGCTTATGAGGTTACTTATTAATACTGTTGCCATTGTCCGTGTCTTCACGGACAAATATTTTCACACAGTTAGCCCTGTCTCCACGGACAACATTTGCTAACCCCCATCAATCCGCCCTAAAGCAGACATAAAGATAAGCGTCTATTACTTGTCCATTCTTGATACAGGCTTTTTTCTGAATACTTTCTAAATGATAACCTGCTTTTTCTACTACTCGCATCGAAGCTTTGTTATACTCGAAAATACCTGCCCAAAGACGCACGATGTCGGGAAAATGTTGAAAAACATAATCTGTCATTACTTTGACTACTGCCGACATGATGCCTTTTCCCCAATGACTTTCTCCCAACCAATAACCAATTTCGGCACTGCTTCGATAGATGTCATTGCCCAAAACAATACCTATCCCTCCTACTACTTCACCCTCAATTTCTATGGCTAAAGTATTAAAAGGTGCTTGGCTATTTTTATTGGCATCAACCCACCAAACCGCATCATCGAGCGTATAAGGATGTGGAAAAACATCCCGAACATTATTGAAAATCTTGATATTATTGGCGTGCTTCACCAAAGCCATTTCGTCACCCTCTTGAAAAGAACGCAAAGCAAAAGCTGTACTTTGATAAATGTATTTGTTTGGAGTATTCATAATGTTGATAAAGGCAAACAAAAGCGAGAAAGGAAGGCTCTTCTTTGTTTTTATGCCGTTGTCCGTGTCTTCACGGACAACAACACAGTTTTAGCCCGTGGAGACACGAGCAATGAAGGTATTTGCGAAATATCTATATCTACAAGCTGTCAATTTCATTTTCAGAAAGACCTGTCAACTTCATAATGTCTGCTGTTGAAAGTCCCATTTGTTTGGCAGATTTCGCAACCTCTAATTTCGCTTCCAATCTTCCCTCATCAAATGCGGTTTCAATGACGCCTTTTAAATCACGGTATATTTTTAGGCTGTTTTCGTAATTGTCCAACTCTGCTTGTCCGTATTTGGCAAGCTCTGCTTTTTCAAAAGCTTGGGTAAATACTTCATCGCTAAAGATGGTTGGAATACTCTGAAAGTCTTCTAAATATTTGATAAAGTACAACCATTTATCCAAACGGGTTTTTAAGTCACTTTCTGTGTGCTTGAAATTGGGCATTTCAAGATAGATATAAGTTAGCTTGTCGTAGAAAACCTTGCCGTGTTGGTTTTTGAGCTTAATGGTATGAACTACTTCATTTTTTTCGGGTTCGTTTTCGTAATCGTCAAAAGTAAAATCCAAGATGCCAACGCAATAAACGGCTTTCAATTTATAGTTCCATTCGCCTTTTTCTGCTTGTTCACGAATAGGAAAAGTTGAGTAATAAATCGTGCGTTCTTTGAAGTAGTTCTGTTTTGCCTTTTGCAATTCTACAATGAATTTCTCCCCCTTTTCATTTTCGCAGTAAATATCATAAATGGCTTTTCTGTCGGCGTCTGTTTGTCCTAATTGTTCCGTGTTTTTAAAATTGAGACTAATGATTTTATTCGTTAGAGGCAAAAGAGCGTTTAAAAAGTCAATAAGCAGAGGCTTACTGGCTTCCTCTCCGAAGATTTTCTTAAATCCGAAGTCCGTAAATGGGTTGATATATTTTGCTCTCATCGCTTTGTATCTAAAACCTTTAGACAAATTTAATCAATTTTGTAGATGTTTGTTGGGTTGGTTACAAATAACCAAATAATCGCTTACTTATGCCGTTGTCCGTGTCTTCACGGACAACAACACTGTTTTAGCCCGTGGAGACACGAGCAATGAAGGTATTTGCGAAATATCTATATCTACAAGCTGTCAATTTCATTTTCAGAAAGACCTGTCAACTTCATAATGTCTGCTGTTGAAAGTCCCATTTGTTTGGCAGATTTTGCAACCTCTAATTTCCCTTCTAATTTTCCTTCCAATCTTCCCTCATCAAATGCCGTTTCAATGACGCCTTTTAAATCACGGTATATCTTTAGGCTGTTTTCGTAGCTGTCCAACTCGGCTTGTCCGTATTTGGCAAGCTCTGCTTTTTCAAAAGCTTGGGTAAATACTTCATCGCTAAAGATGGTTGGGATACTTTGAAAATCTTCTAAATATTTGATAAAGTACAACCATTTATCCAAACGGGTTTTTAAGTCGCTTTCTGTTTGCTTGAAATTGGGCATTTCAAGATAGATATAAGTAAGCTTGTCGTAGAAAACCTTGCCGTGTTGGTTTTTGAGCTTGATGGTATGAACTACCTCATTTTTTTCGGGTTCACTTTCGTAATCGTCAAAGGTGAAATCCAAGATGCCAACGCAATAAACGGCTTTCAATTTATAGTTCCATTCGCCTTTTTCTGCTTGTTCACGAATAGGAAAGGTTGAGTAATAAATCGTGCGTTCTTTGAAGTAGTTCTGTTTTGCCTTTTGCAATTCTACAATAAACTTCTCCCCCTTTTCATTTTCGCAGTAAATATCATAAATGGCTTTTCTGTCGGCGTCCGTTTGTCCTAATTGTTCCGTGTTTTTGAAATTTAGGCTAATGATTTTGTTCGTTAGAGGCAAAAGAGCGTTTAAAAAGTCAATAAGCAGAGGCTTACTGGCTTCTTCTCCGAAGATTTTCTTAAATCCAAAATCAGTAAATGGGTTGATATATTTTGCTCTCATCGTTTTGTACCTAAAACCTTTAGACAAATTTAAACAATTTTGTAGATGTTTGTTGAGACAGCCAAATTTTGTGTGGAGAGAAGAGTTTACTTGGCTTTTAAAATAAAATTGCCCGTGGTGGCACGGGCAATGACTGATGTTTGCGAAATATCTATATTCTACAAATGGTCGATTTCATTTTAAGAAAGACCTGTCAACTTCATAATCTCTGCTGTTGAAAGTCCCATTGTAGCAAAATACTTTTAGCGACTGACGGTTTTATCATTCTTCAAGTCTGAATAGTTTATCGTCCTGTGATAATTTTACTACAAAATATTCTTCTTTATTTATCTCTAAGGGTAGTTTGTCTTTCAAAATTGAAGCAATGAATTGTATATTGTTTCGATTAACGAACTCTGCAATTTTCACAAGTTGCTTGTCGTCCATTAATTCTTTTTTGTCATTTAATAAGAAATGAAGGCATGGTATGTTTTCTTCATCTGCAAACAAAGTGTACGCAAGGTCAAAGCAGGATATTTCACCTTGTTTTTTACCTGAACTCATATTTGCATTGAATGCACTGAACTTATATAACCTTTGTCCCTTTTTATTGATTATGATGTCAGGTTTTACAGCATATTGCTCTCCATATAACTCATTGGAAATTGAAGCAAAGTGAACATTGAACTTTTTAAGTTGGGATTTCACAACTTGCTCAAAGCTGTCACTAAAAAGCTCATTGTCAATTTCACTTAATTGCCTATTATAATCCTTTAAATTGTTGTCAACTTCATTTAGTTGCTCAATAATGCTTTCATACTCACCCTTTTTCCTGTATTTTTCTGTCAACTCCGCTATGATTTTTTCTAGTTCCTCAAAAGAATCACTTTTTGCTATCAGAGATGTTAATTTTTTCTCCTCTATAAGCAGTCTTTTTAGTCCATTGCTATTATCCTTAATCGCTTTTTCGATTGCTGGTAATTCTTTACTAATAAACTTGACTTTTTCACCAATCATTGTATTGTGAAATGCAACAAGGTCAGAAAAGGACTTTTGAATTGAAGCTATTTTTGAAGTTGCTTGCTCATATATTACTTCTAATTGGCGTAAATCAATATCTGACTTGTTAGATTCAAGCTCAGCTTCCGCTTCTTTTATGAGGTCTTTTCTAATATTTAATTTACTAACTATTGAACTTATTTTGTTGATTTCGTACTTAACCTCATTCAGTTTATCTAAATCTGATTCGAAATTTTCGTTTAGATTGAAACTGCTCTTTCTTTTATTTAATACTTCAATATCATTTTTGATGAGAGATAAAGCAGTTTCATAGGCTGTTTTTGTTTGATTTTTCTCTAATCTAACTTTATAGGTATTTTCCTGACTAATTTTAGTTAGGAGTTCTTGCTTACTGTTTCCCTTAGTAAACTCACATCCAAAAAGGAAAAGATATAGTGTTTCATACTCTGCATCAGAAGTGTATGTGTCAAGGGTTTTTAAGGTCTTGTTGATGCTTTCGTCTTTGTATCGAATATTATGAGAAATTATTTGCCTGAAACTTGGTTTACTCGCAAAATGTTCAGGGAAAATTGACCTACTCAATCTTACTTCAAATTCATCCTCCGTCAACTCAACACCATTTATTCTTCTTATTATCTCTTTTCTTGCCAGAAAATTCCTTTCAATAACTATATCTTCAGTACCTTTTTCCAAGTCGGAAGTCAGAACAAGTGTAATGAGGACTTTATTATTAATGAGAAAGTCTTTTACAAGCTTATACTCTTGTTTTCTTGTTTCTGGGTCAACATAAATGTTTTTTTTATCAGCCCCTAAACAGAAATCCACAAGTTTAAGAACAGTCGTCTTACCTACGCTGTTTCCTGTGATTTGATTTTCGCTTTCATCAATAATCAAATTCAGTCCTTTGTGAAATTCTATTTCACGAATAACTTTTGCTCCGCTTGTTATAGATAATGACTTTATGAACATAATTCAATCTCTCCTAAGTTGTTAATTGTTGCCACGTCAATTAAATAAAGCCAATCCAAACAAAGGATAAAAACTGAAAATGACATTGACCTTTTGGCTTTAACCTCCTGATACAAATCAAGTAATTTGAACTTTTTATTCTTTTTTAAAGAGTCAATTACAAATGCACCATTGTAGTATATACTATTTTCTGGATGTATGTTGTCAGGAAGTAGCATAGTTGTAATCTTTAGGGTTTTCAAAAATTTTACATCTAATAAACGCATCAACAACGAGGATATTAATGCAAAGTTCTAATTCATCAAATGGAATTGTTGTATAGTTTGAGCTATTTAACACTTTCTCTTGAATCCTTGATATAATTTCGAAAAATAGTTTATCATCAGAAAAATCGACTTTCAATTTGGCATATTCCTGTCTTATTGTTGAAAGAACTGACTTACTTTTATTGCTGCCTTGTATATCAAATACGGTATAAATTTTATCAACTCTGCTATAATGTAATGAGTAATCATCAATAAGTATTTTAGAAGAGTTTAAAATATTATGGGATATCTTTCTATCAATTTCAAAGCTGTTGACTTCTCCGACAGGTTCTTGTTTATTCCAATCTTCTTTCGAGAGAATATTAATGACCGTTGCCAAATTTGATTCTAATTTCAAAGGATCTATTTCATTTACCAATTCCTTTTTTACAAACTTGTAAATCCGTTCTTGGTCATTAATGTTTAATCCTCTGATTTTTGAAAGAATTGAGTTTTTATCAATTATGTCAGATGCAGGATTGAAAGCAATCCCGTGTGGATTTTTGACTGTTTCTTTTCTTAGTTCATCTGCATCACGTGCAATTGACACAAACTTGAAAGTGTATCCTTTGTAGTTTTTAATAGAGTCTTTAGAAAGAGAAGATTGTATTTTTTGTTTACTTGCAGTGGCAGAAACTTGTAAAATCAATTTGTTAGTATGGTCAACTAGGTCAATTGCTTCCGCATTTTGTTTGATTTCGTTCTCATTTAGTACAACCCAACCATAAAGTTCGTTCAAGAAATGTTGATAGAAACTTTCAGCGTGAATGTTAAACTCCAACATATTCAATCTTCCACGAGATTTAATTCGCTCGGCTAAAAGATTTAGGCGTTCTTCAATAACATTAAAGTAATTTGGTCTATTCATTTTCTGATTGCAAATTTAATCATTTTATACTTCAACTTTGCTCTTATATATTTTTATTTTCATCCCCCAATTTTGAGTTGTTACGGTTTTTACATTTAGTAACAGAGGTTGGGTATTGCCAAAGGTAGAAGTTTCAGCAATGATGTTTAATAAATGAGACCTGGTTAAGTACCTTTCCGTGTCTTTATACAATTATAAAAGCTACTTTCCTTCCTAAACAAAAAATAGGGAAGTTTAGCGAAATGTCCACAATGTACATACCTCTAAAATCTCTCTCTCCAAAAATATAAAATAAAAAAATATAGTCAATTCTTCTTTTTTGCTAAAATGAAAAAATACCTCTATATAATTGATATTGATAACTTTTCACCCCCTAAAGTATCAAATTAAAAACAAACATCACCCCTCCTCCCCAAGCTTTCTGCCATAAAATTTATTAAACGGTAATTAGGGCTTCAATTTGATTTTTGGGCTGTGCCACTCATGCCATGAATGACAAAGATTCGCCCCTTCTCCAAATGAAATATAATTCATGCCATGAGTATTTTAAAGCAGAATATTAGCTGATGTTTCCTTCCTGCAACTTGCGACAACAAAACATTAGACGATGTTTCCTTCCTGCAACCTGCGACAACAAAACATTGGACGATGTTTCCTTCCTGCAACTTGCGACAACAAAACATTGGACGATGTTTCCTTCCTGCAACTTGCGACAACAAAACATTGGACGATGTTTCCTTCCTGCAATTTGCGACAACAAAACATTGAACAATGTTTCCTTCCTGCAATTTGCGACAACAAAACATTGGACGATGTTTCCTTCCTGCAATTTGTAGCAATAAAATTTTTACAAATAGCTATAAATCAACACTTAGCATTAAAAAAAACACTATTTTTAATTACAATTTGCTTAGTGTACTCTATTTTAATTCATACGCTATAACCTTTAAATGATTTACAAATGATTACTGCTCCAAAACTCGCCAACTACCGCAACGCCTCCTTGATTAGCTTCCTTAGTAACGTGGTCGCTATCTGCAACAAGTTTGATACTGAGGCATTGAAAATCAAGAATGAGGTAGCGAAAATTGCTACCGATGTACAATCGCTCGAATTACTGTTTGCTCTGTCTAAAAAGAATGGTAATACCGAAACATTGGAATCATTGGACGCTCGCCGTGATGCTGCAACCCTTTCTATACAGGGTATTGCTGAATGTTATGTAAAACATTTTGACAAAAGCTATCAGGATGCCGCTAAGGCGATTCTGGCTATTTTTTCAAAATATGGAAAACGTATTGATAGAATGGTGTACCGTGAACAGACTTCCGCTACCCAAAGTTTGATAAATGATTTTGAGACGGATACGCTTGTGAGTACTGCCATCAATAAACTGCATTTGACTGAATGGGTGCAAGAACTGAAAACTGCAAATGAGGAATTTAATCGGGTGTATTTGCTCCGAAACAAGGAGCTATCTGAACAGCCCGACCAGAATATAAAAGATATAAAAATGCCTGCGATTGAGAATTACAGAAGATTGGTGGATGTATTGAAAGCTTTTAATACCATCAATCCTAATGAAGATTATGAGAAGATACTGAAAGAATTGAATGAATTGGTTTTGAAGTATAATGTTTAAACCTCACCCCCAACCCCCTCTCCGTCAGAGAGGGGGCTTTTTTTTGCTCTAAAAACTCCCCCTCTCAGCAGGAGAGGGGGCTGGGGGGTGAGGTCTTTTAGACACCGCTATTGATAGACCAACCACTGTTATAAATATCTCATAAGACGTTGTTTAGCTATTCCCCTCTAACTAATACCAAGATTCCCTCTATTATTCTTTAACTTTAGGCTTAATTATTTCAGAAATCAGTATAAGCTCTTTAATTAAAATGAAAAAAATCATCTTGCTTTCTTTGGCATTGGGTACTTTACAATTTGTTTCTTGTGCACAAAGTCATACAGAAAAATTTCCTGAATCGGTAGAAAAGAATGCTCCGAATGCTGATTATAAATCTGCTTTCAAAGGACAAACAAGAATAGGGGCAGTAAAATCTAAAACGCCTTATGAAGCGAAAGTTTTAACAGAGGGTTTGACGTCGCCGTGGGGAATCAAAAGTTTACCTGATGGTAGATTTATCGTTACTGAAAAAGCGGGTAACTTCCGTATCGTAACGAACACTGGTGAATTGAGTAAGCCTATTACAGGTTTACCTCCTGTATATGCCGAAGGACAAGGGGGACTTTTGGGCGTTACTATCGACCCTAATTTTGATAAAAACCGAATGGTGTATTGGACTTTCTCGGAGATTGTTGAAGGGGGAAATCATACCTCAGTAGCAAAAGGGAAGCTTTCAGACGATGAGTCGAAAATAGAAGGAGCTACCGTAATTTACCGTGCAACACCTGCCCATAAAGGTAATTTACACTATGGCGGACGTATTGTTTTTGATAAAACAGGCAACCTTTTTGTAAGTACTGGCGAGCGTTCCGACCTCGTTACTCGTCCACAAGCTCAGTCGCTCAGTTCTGGCTTAGGTAAAGTAATTCATATTACTACCGAAGGCAAAGCAGTAGCTGGTAATCCTTTTGAAAGTCAGTCAGATGCCAGAGCTGAATTATACTCTTACGGACACCGTAACGTACAAGGTTTAGCTTTTCATCCTGAAACAGGTGATTTATGGGAAAATGAATTTGGCCCAAGAGGAGGCGATGAAATTAATTTAATTCGTCCGGGCAAAAACTACGGATGGCCAACTATTACTTACGGTATTGAATATAGTGGTAAAAAAATTGGAACGGCTATTCAACAAAAAGAAGGTTTAGAACAACCTGTTTATTATTGGGACCCTTCGGTTTCGCCAAGCGGTATGACTTTCTACAATGGTTCAATGTTTCCAGAATGGAAAAACAATTTGTTTGTAGGTTGTTTAAGTGGCATGCACATCGCTCGTTTAGTGATTGAAAACAACAAAGTAGTAGGCGAAGAGCGTTTACTTTCGGATGAATCGCAACGTTTCCGTGATGTAACACAAGGCAAAGATGGAGCTATTTATGCAGTAACAGACCAAGGTCGTCTTTATAGAATTGCTAAGAAGTAATTTGCTTTGGGCTTTAGGCTGTCAAAGTAGAGAACATATATTCTTTGAAAAACCTCACCCGCAGCGGCGGCCGCCCCAACCCCTCTCCTGCTGAGAGGGGAGCTTTAGGAGCTAAAAAGCCCCCTCTTTGCAGGAGAGGGGGTTGGGGGTGAGGTTAACAACTATAATCCCTTCAAATAAGCAATACTCAAAGGCACATTTTCTAATTCGTGTTCGCTTTCGTCTTCGATAAAGTAATGCTTGATACCAATCTTTTTAGCGACTTTCAAAATAGCAGGCCAGTTGGCTTGTCCTGTTCCTAAAACCACATCGTTTTCCGCAGGCGTGTGTCCAGACATATCCCCTACTACGCCTTTTTTCAAGTCTTTTACGTGCATCAATTTCCAGCGAGAACCGTACTTTTGCAATAAAGATTCAGGATTTGCTCCGCCGTGGAGTGTCCACAATACATCCATTTCAAAAGACACATAAGCAGGATTCGTATTTTTCACCATGTAGTCGAAAAGCGTACCGTCCTCATAAGGTCTGAATTCATAGCCGTGGTCGTGATAACAGAAAGTAAGTCCGTTTTCAGCCAATACTTTCCCTGCTTTGTTGAATACCTCTACGGCTTTTTTTACGTCTTCAATCGTAAATTCATTGCCTTTGTGCGGAATCCAAGCACACATCACAAATTTTGCTCCCAAAGCTTTAGCGTTGTCCACTACTTCTTGTGGGTTTTTCTCCAATTGTTCATAACTACAACCTGCCGAAGGAATACTGATGCCACGTGCCTCACAAAGTTTTTTGTAATCGGCATTACTGATGCCTTTTGCTCCGCTACTTTCCAGCTCGGTAATGCCCATAGCTTGAATTTTATCTAAGGTATTCTCAACCGACACAGGGAATTGTTTCCGAAAAGTATAAGCCTGTACGCCCAAAGGAAACTTAAATAAAGGTTTTGCTTTTTGTGCGAAAGTATCGCCAAGATTCCCCAACAACAATGCAGTGATTAGGAAAATGTAAGCTTGTTTTTTCATGATTATTTTTGTTTATTAGTAAATTCTTGAATACTTGCCTTGCGGTGATATACATTTTTCAAATCTTTCTCGAAAAGAGTATAAGGGTCATTATAAAATTTCAGGAAATCGGGAACACTTACTTGTTCAGGAAAAGGAGCATAATAATGCGTTGGACTTGTTTTATCATTTCGCCAAACTAATACATAAGCCAAATTCATTTTCTCAGATTTCAAGGCTTTCAATAAAGTTTCTGTCCACCAAGTAGTATTCGGGATTGACTCCAAACCTGTTTCGGTAAAAGCAGCCAACTTATTCGCCTTTTTAGCATAATCTGAAACGATTTTCAGTTTTTTGATACCCAATGCCAAGTTATAATGTCCATCTCTTCCGAAGTCAGCGTAATTGTCCATTCCCACCATATCTACCCATTCATTACCCGGAAAACGTGCTAAAAATTCTTGTTCAGAAGTGAATTTACAATCGGGCGAAAAGGCATAAATAAAATTATGAACGCCCAAAGTATCCCGTAGATAGCTCACCGTAAATTGCCAAACGGCAATAAAATCTTCACGAGAACAGTGGCTTTTTCCCCACCAAAACCAATCTCCGTCAAATTCATGGTAAGGTCTGAAAATCATCGGAGCTAAAGTACCATCTTTGCCTTTGACGGAATGAGCAAAATTGGCAATCGTTCTTAGAATTTCTTTGTATTTTTCATGATGCGAACCATTGGGTTTTATCAGGTCAATGGATGCCACAGAAATGGAATCTTTCCAATAAAAACCTCCACCAGAAGCAGGGTTTGGAAAATGCCAAGCGACCGTCGTGATGCCTCCACGCTGATAAGTAGCTACAACATTTTGGCGTAAAGCCTCCGCTGTTTCAGCAATTTGTTCTTTAGTACGCCCCGACAAGCCACTAAAATCAACCCCAATCACGGCAGGATGCGAACCTGTCACCGATTTTACATCAGAACGGTCGGCATCGCCAGCCCAACCATGTCCATACTCGGTAGCGTGTTGATGTCCAAACAAAATATTTTTCTTAGCCGTTTTAGCCAAGTATTGATACAGAGCTTTGGTTTCTTTGGTTGCCTGTTTATCTATCTGTGCCTCTGTTTTTCCGACCACCAAAAACATAAAATACAGTAGAAAGTATCGCTTTTTCATATTATAAGTATTGACAAACATTAAATGCCGCATATTTTATCCGCTTTGATACTAAAGAGTTGCTACTCTCTAAGTAAAAAATTCAGTGCTACAAGAATGTCTATAAAAGTATTGAGTAGAGAAACGGCATCTAACCTTTTCTGAGTGTTGCCTAATTATATACAACCCTAAAATTGCATTTTAAAAATATTTTTTAAAATCATTTAGGGATTTTTCTTACTTGTTTGACTATACATCAAATATTGATTCCGGAACAATCACATGAAGCATTCACAACTAAGTGACGAACAACTGATAGACTTTCTGAAGAAGGACGATAAAAAGGCCTTTGAGGAAATCTATCATCGTTATTGGTACAAACTTTTTGGCGTTGCCTATCACGAAACAGGCACAAAAGAAGAGGCCGAAGAGCTTGTACACGACTTATTTGAAAGCCTTTGGCAGAAAAGAGAGCAACTGAACATTCGGTTTCTGAGTGCTTATTTGGTAGTGGCTATCAAGCACCTCACGACCAATTTTATTAAGTCTCAAATCACTAATCGGAAGTTTCAAGAGTACATCATTTTCCATGAAATCAAGCAATCTTTTTCCACAGAAGAAATTGTACATTTTGCAGATTTATCAAAAGCCGTAGATGAAGCTTTGCAGAAATTACCCGAAAAAACCTGTGAAGTATTTAGGATGAGTAGGTTTGAAAACCAATCCGTAAAAGATATTGCTCTGCGACTTGATTTAAGCGAAAAAGCCGTAGAATATCATATCACCAAATCGCTGAAAGTACTTCGGGAAACACTGAAGGTGTATAGTAATTAGCTGTGAGCTGTGAGCTTTGAGCTTTCGGTTTTGATGATATGATACTCTAAAAGCTCAAGGCTTAAAGCTAAATAATAGCAAACAACTCAAAACTCACAGCTCAAAACTCACAGCTCATAACTCATAGCTGACAGCTCACGGCTCAAAGCTAATAACTGCTAACAGCTCAAAGCTCACGGCTCATAGCTAACAGCTAAAACATTAAACTTAATCTCTTTGAAAAAAAATAATGCCAGATGAACCAATACGATTTTGATAAATTATTAGAAAAATACCTTAGCGGAGCTTGCACTGAAGAGGAAGAAGAGCTGATAAGGGAATGGTCTGAAAATATGCTCAAGCACAGCGAAGTACGCATGAGTCAGTCTGAAAAAGTAAAGACTGAAAAGCAGATTTGGGCAAGAATTCAGCAGACTTTATTTCCTCCTCGCTTTGTGATTCGCCCTCATCATTGGACGATGACAGCTTTGGCGGCTTCCTTAATTATTGGCATTTATGCTTTGTTTTTTTATCATAAAACAAATACTTATACCAACGCTATTGCTGAAAACCTAAGTTTCAATTCGGGCGTGATTGAAGTAAAGAATACTTCGGCAAAAGCCCAGAAAATCACATTGGAAGATGGCAGTGAAATTATCTTAAAAGCTGAAAGTAGCATCAGTTATCCCGAACATTTCAATGATAAAAACAGAAGTGTTTATCTGAAAGGTGAAGCTTTTTTTAAAGTAAAACGTAATCCTTCAAAACCTTTTATTGTCCATACTCGTGACTTGGTAACAGAAGTATTGGGAACGAGTTTTACCATAAAATCTTATGATAACGCTAAGGCAATTGAAGTACAAGTAGTTACAGGACGAGTATCGGTCTATGAAAATTCAGATAAAATAGGGACACATAAAAACGGGGTAATTCTTACACCAAATCAGAAAATTATTTTTGATAAAGAGACTAAAAAACTGATTCCAAGTTTGGTAGAAAACCCAGTAATTGTTGAAAATCCTGAAAAAGTATTGGATTTTACTTTCGATGAAACGCCACTGAATCAAGTACTTGACCGATTGAAAGAAGGTTATCAAATCGAATTTGTAGTCGAAAACCAAGACCTCAACAAATGTGTATTTACGGCAGATTTAAACGACATTCCCTTACATAGCCAGCTTGATTTAATCTGTAAATCCGTAAACGCTACTTACGAACAGCGTGGTACGGTAATTTTTATTAATGGAACGGGATGCCAGTGAAGAATTATGAATTGTGAGTTATGAATTATGAAAAGATAAATTTTTCACTCCCCATTCACAACTCATCATTCACAATTCACAACTTAAAATTCCAAACTCATAACTCAAAACTCTTAATTCCCTTTAACTCCATGAAAACATAGTCGCTTTCAAATGAAAAAGCCGATAATGTTACGAGCATTACCGGCCTTAGAAACCCCACCAAACGCCAATTTGGTGACATCGCAGCGATGTACTGGGTTTGTTTTTTCCACATTTCACAGTTTAAAAACAGTTAAAAGTATGAAAAAAAAACTATCATTTAAAAAGATTCTCTTCAAAACGATGCGAATTACCATTAGTCAATTATTCTTGTCGATTATCTGTTGCGGAATTTCTTTCGCCAACAGTGCTTTTTCGCAAGAAGTACTCAATAAAAGTATTACGCTAAGAACTGGGACGAGTACGGTAAAAAAGGTATTATTCCAGATAGAGAAAAAAGCCGATGTAAAGTTTGTGTATAGCCCCAACGCTATTCAAGCCGAACAGGTAGTTTCATTTAATTTTAGTGAAGATAAATTATCAAAAGTTTTAGAGGAGCTTCTAAGCCCTTTGAATATCTCTTACGAAGTTATCGACAACAGAATTTTATTAAGAAAAAAAGCGGTTGCCGATAAAGAAAGTAATCCGAATGTCATCCCAAACGAAATCGTCGCCGAGCAAAGCATCACTGGTACCGTTACCGATGAAAAAGGGCAGGCTTTGGTAGGTGTTTCGGTTTTAGTAAAAAATACAGGCAGAGGTACTTCAACAGATGTACGTGGGCAGTATAAAATTTCTGTTCCAGACGGTAACAATACTTTGGTATTTTCATTTGTGGGTTATCAGAAACAAGAAATCGCTACGGCAAACCGTAGTACTATCAATGTTTCGATGAAAATTGAAAACCAAAGTTTAGACGAAGTAGTAGTGGTAGGATATGGTACACAGTCACGTAAAAATCTGACGAGTGCCATCACAACGGTAAAACCCGAAGACCTCAACAAAGGAGCTATCAGCGATATTGGTCAGTTGTTGCAAGGAAAAGTACCGGGCTTAAACATTACCAGAAGTGGTGACCCCAACCGTGCTTCGGCAATTATTTTGCGTGGTGCTTCGTCATTGCGTGATGGAGCTCAGTCGCCGCTATTTGTGATTGACGGTGTTCCCGGAGCAGATATTTCATTGATTGCTCCCGACGATATTGCCACTATGGACATCTTGAAAGATGCTGCGGCTACGGCTATCTACGGAAACCGTGCTGCCAATGGGGTAATTATGGTAACTACCAAACGTGCCAACAAAGGACAAATGCAGGTATCATACAGCTCTTATATGGCTGTTGATAAAGTATCGAAACAATACGAAATGATGGACGCCAATCAGCTAAAAACATTCTTAGCTGCCAATGGTCAGTCGCTTACGCCCGAAGATGATTTAGGAGCAAATACCAACTGGCAAGAAGCCGTACAACGCAGTACTGCCATTAGCCAAAACCATAACTTATCGTTTGGAGGTGGCAATGAAAATACGGTTTATAATGCCAGCATCAACTATTTCAATCAAGAAGGTATTCTTCAATCAAGTGCTTTGAATCGTGTGGTAGCTCGTATGTCTATCGAACAAAAAGCCTTTAATGATAGACTAAAAGTAGGTTTGTCGGTTACCAACTCGGTAAGTGATGCCAAATTAGTTCCTTACAGAAATACTGTGTTGGCTCAAATGCTTACCTATTTGCCAACTGCTCCAATTCGTAAGACAGATGGTTCTTTCTATGACAACTTCAACAAATCTAACTATTACAATCCTGTTTCTTTGATTGAAAACGCCACAGAAAGACTTAAATACAAAAACATTTTAGCAACCTTCTTCACACAAGTAAAATTACCTTTGGGCTTTACTTATGATTTGAAATTGTCGTATCAAAACTATCAAAGCAATTACGGAGCGTATTACAATAGTTATTATACTTCGTACTACAACAACGTGCGTAGTACTCCAGACCCTCCGGGCAACCCAAGCTTTATTACTTTAACAGGAGCAAACGGTTTGGCGTATCGTAATGCCTATCAAAATACACAAAACTTGCTTGAGACTTACTTGACTTGGGATAAACAAATCGGTGACCATAACATCAATGCCGTAGTAGGTTACTCTTGGCAAGAAAGTATCAATGGCGATGGCTTCCAAACATCAAGTACCAACTTCCCAGTGGATGCGGTGAGCTACAATAATTTAGGTCTTGGAAACCCTTATGCCATTGCCTCTTTCAAAGTAGATTACGGCGGAGACAACTATCAGCAAGTAAGACTTATTTCTGATTTCGGACGTTTGAATTACAACTACAAAAATAAGTACTTGGTACAGGCTTCTGTTCGTAGAGATGGTTCGTCGGTATTCGGTTTGAACAGACAATGGGGTTATTTCCCAGCGGTGGGTCTTGCTTGGAGAATCGAACAAGAACCATTTATGGAAAAACAAAAACTATTCGACGAACTTAAATTACGGGTAAGTTATGGAGTAACGGGTAACTCTTTAGGTTTCAGTCCATATACTACAAAATTGATTTACGGAAACGTAGGTACTTTCTATTACAACGGTACACAACTTTCAGCAATTGGAGCTTTACAAAACGAAAACCCAGATTTAGGTTGGGAAAAAACAGCTACTTCAAACATCGGTATCGACTTTGCTATCTTGAAAGGAAAATTAAGCGGTACTTTAGAAGTGTATGAAAAAACTACTTCCGACTTGATTTGGACTTATCCAGTAAGTACTGTTTTGTATCCAAACGGTTCATTAACAGCCAACGTAGGTAAAATGAGCAACAAAGGGATAGAATTTACACTAAATGCCAACCCTGTAAAGACTAAAAACTTTTCGTGGAATACAACCCTTAATTTAGCCCATAACCAAAACAAAATTATTAGTCTTTCAAACGCAACTTTAAAAACCGATTCTATCAAATTTGTACAACCTGACGGAGGTGGACAAACGGGAGAAACCGTTATGTTGATTGCCGAAGGAGCTCCAATCGGGCAATTTTTCACTTATGAGTACGCTGGCAAAGATGCAAACGGCGTTTCGCAGTATTACAACGCTAAAGGCGAACTTACCACCAGACCTCAAAGTGTGAAAGATTACAGAGTTATCGGTAATGCTCAACCTAAGTTGTTATTAGGTTGGTCGAACAGTTTTACTTATAAAAATTTCGACCTAAATGTTTTTGTGAGAGCCGTATTGGGTAATAAAATTATGAACATTACCCGTGCCGATTTATTCAGACCAAGTACAGCCCGGTTTACCAACATTCCTGTTGAAGTAGCCAACGAGTCGGCAAATGACTTTAACTCTTATCGTTATTCATCTCGTTTCTTAGAAAATGGTAGCTATTTACGTTTAGACAACGCTTCATTGGGGTATTCATTCAATAATTTATCGAAAAACATCAAGCGTATTCGCTTATATACTTCGGTGAATAACCTCTTTGTCATTACGGGTTATAAAGGTATCGACCCTGAAATTAATCAAGGTGGTATTGCTCCCGGCGTTGACTCAAACAACTTCTATCCAAAAACAAGAACATTCTTGTTTGGTGTGACGGCATCTTTCTAAGAATACTAATTAATTGACTGAAAAACAGCGAATAACAAGCCTAAGCCAAAGGTTTAGAGCTATGTCATTCGCTGTTGTAAAAAAACTTATAAAGACAGAATCAAGATGAAAAACATAATAAAATTGCTTATTTTCATTGCAAGTATCGCTGGGCTTACGGCTTGCCATGATTTAGACGTACCCGTTACAACCGCACTTACGCCCGAAATTTTCCCCCAAACTGCTACGCAATTTATTCAAGCGGCTGGGCCAACGTACAATTCTTTTCGTCAGAATTTTTCTACTGATTATTGGTTTTTGCAATCGTTGAGTACCGACGAAGCCATTTTACCTGCCAGAGGCGGTAACTGGTACGACGGCGGTCGCTACGAACAACACCATAAACACACTTGGAATCCCGACAACGCACACGTACAAAGTGCATGGGGCTGGCTAACGAGTACAATCAGTACAAGTAACCAAAACATTTTCTTGATTTCAAAAGCACCCGAATCGCCAGCAAAAGCCACCAGTTTGGCAGAACTTCGTTCGATGCGAGCTTTGTGCTATTTTATGATGATGGATATGTGGGGAAATGTGCCAATCTCTACGCAGTTTGGTGATACTACTACCGCACAAACCACCGCCAGAGCAGATGTTTTTAAATTTATCGAAAAAGAATTACAAGAAAGTATTCCGAATCTTAGCTCGGCAGTTGGACAAGAAACCTATGGTCGTCCGAACAAATTCACCGCTTATGCTATTTTGGCAAAGATGTATTTGAATGCAGAAGTTTATACTGGTACTCCACGTTGGAACGATGCCATTACAGCTTGTGACCAAATCATCAATTCAGGCAAATACAGCCTTGAAAGTGATTTCAGAAAAATGTTTTTTATCAACAATGGGCCACAAATCAAAGAATTTATCTTTGCGATTCCTTACGATGCCTCCGCACCAAATGGTTATATGTTTTATGCTCGTTATTCTTTGCCTCGTTCTTTGCGTGCTAAATACAGTTTACCATTTACGCCAAGTGCTGCTACAAGTACTTTGCCTCGTTATTATGCCTATTTCAACGACCCGAAAGATGTGAGAAATCAGCAGTGGATTACGGGTAAACAGTATGACTACAAGGGAAATCCTGTTATTGTAAACACTACGAAAAAAGGCTATGACGAAGATTATACAGGTGCAGACGCTGGCGATGCTTTGGCGTATCATGTAGAAATTACGCCCGATATTATCATTAAAAAACCTACAAGTTTCGACTTAGGTAATGATGAGAAAGCTTGGAACATGGGCTACCGCAATAATAAATTTTACTGCGACTCTACTTCGGCTACTCGTAACCAAAACAACGATGTGCCTTTGTTTAGATATGCTGATGTTTTACTCATGAAAGCAGAAGCTATCCTCAGAGGAGGAACAGCCACAGGCGGACAAACGGCTTTATCTTTAGTAAATGAATTAAGAGCAAAACGTACTACTTCGCCCGCTTGGACTTCTGTTAATCTTGAACAATTGTACGGCGAAAGAGTAAGAGAATTGTCATGGGAAACTTGGCATCGCAACGACATGATTCGCTTTGGGAAATTTGAAGAATCGTGGGGAGCGAAAACCGACAATAATCCACAGAGACGATTACTGCCGATTCCTACCAATGCAATGCAGCTTAATAAAATGCTAAAACAAAATCCAGGATACTAACCTGTCAATATCTTCTAAATTATCAATAGCTTTGTATCTACGACTTTCGCTTGGTACAAAGCTATTGTTTTCATTACCTTCCCTCAATTTTTCATACGAGTATCTTTTCTTTCTTATGCAAAAAAGTATTACTTCTGCTCGCTTGGTTTCACTGGATGCACTCAGAGGCTTCGATATGTTTTGGATTATTAGTGGCGAAGGGCTTATTCATGAATGGGCCAAAGCCTCTGGCAATCCGACTGCCAACTGGATGTCGAGTCAATTGCATCATTCTGAATGGAATGGTTTTACCTTTTACGACCTGATTTTCCCTTTGTTTATCTTCATTGCTGGTATTTCTATGCCGTACAGTATTGGCAGACAATTGGAAAATCCCGAAAATACGCCATTCAATATTTTAAAAAGTTTATTCAAAAGAGCTATTATTTTAATCATTCTCGGCACTATTGTCAATGGTTTATTCAAATGGCAAGGTTATGAAAATACTCGTATCGCCAGCGTTTTAGGACGAATAGCTCTTTCTTGTTTCTTTGCAGGGTTGATATTTCTTTATACCAATCTCAGAACACAAATCATACTCTTTTTCAGTATCCTTCTGGGCTACTTTTTAATGATGAAATACATTCCTGTTCCAGATTTTGGAGCTGGCGTATTGACGAAAGAAGGAAATTTGGCGGCTTACCTTGACAGACTTTTTCTTCCCGGCAAGCTTCACCGCAAAGTATATGACCCCGAAGGTTTACTTTCTACACTGCCTGCTATTTGTAATGCTTTGTTGGGTGTTTTTACAGGGCATTTTTTACGTTCCTCTGCCTTCTCTAAATTCAAAAAAGTAGCTTCAATGGCTGTCTCTGGTGTTTTACTGATTGTACTTGCTTGGCTTTGGCATCCATTTTTTCCTATCAATAAAATCCTTTGGACAAGTTCCTTTGTACTCTGTTCGGGTGGTTTTAGTTTACTTTTTATGGCTTTCTTTTACTTGGTTATCGACGTACTCGAAATCAAGTTTTGGATAGCTCCATTCGTTTGGATTGGCATGAACTCCATTACGATTTACATGGCTGCTCACGGCTTAATTGATTTTGAAGCCACTGCTATTTACTTGTTTGGTGGATTGATTAATAAAATAGAGGCTTCATGGCAAGCAGTAGCTTTGGCAGGCGGAATCGTGATAGTACAATTAGGATTTTTATACTTTTTATATCGTCAGAAATGGTTCTTGAAAGTATAGTTTCAAGTTCAACCGCTTTTATGAATCAGAACAAAATCATCATCCAATACTCCGCTAAAAACTATGTCCAAATTATTTAACCAAAGTATTGTATTGCTTTTACTTGCTGTGAATTTTGCTTACAGTCAGGCAGATTTAGCAGCATCAAAGGCATTAATCAAACGTATCATTCCGCAAAAAGCTCAGTATTTTGAGGTAGCCAATATTCCACAAGAAAATGGGAAAGATGTTTTTGAAATTGAAAGTAAAAACGGAAAAATCATCTTAAAAGGGAGTTCGGGCGTAAGTATTGCTTCTGCTCTGAATCATTATTTGAATGAGTACTGCCACTGCCAAATCACTTGGAATGGCACAAATTTACAGCTTCCGAAAACCTTGCCCCTTCTTAAAACCAAAGTTCATAAAAATACTTCATTTGAATATCGCTATTATCTCAATTACTGTACTTTCAATTACAGCATGAGTTGGTGGGACTGGAAACGTTGGGAAAAAGAAATCGACTGGATGGCTCTTCACGGAATTAATATGCCTTTGGCAATCACGGGCGAAGAATATACTTGGTACGAAGTTTATAAAGAAATGGGCTTTAGTGATAAAGATTTGGCTTCGTTTTTCAGTGGACCAGCGTATTTTTCATGGTTTTGGATGGGAAATCTTGATGGCTGGGGCGGGCCTCTCCCACTTAGTTGGATGAAAAGCCATAAAGATTTACAAACAAAAATTCTTGCTCGCCAAAGAGCTTTGGGTATGACACCCGTTTTACCTGCCTTTACAGGACACGTGCCGTCGGCTTTCAAAGAGCATTTTCCAAAAGCAAAACTAAAAGCTACCAACTGGACAAACGGCTTTGCAGATACTTATATTCTTGACTCGGAAGACCCACTTTTTGCAGAAATCGGAAAGAAATTTCTACAAAAACAAACACAACTTTTTGGTACAAATCACTTCTATTCGGCTGATACTTTTAACGAAAACGAACCACCCACCGACGACCCCGCTTTTTTATCAAAGCTAAGTGCCAGAGTATATGAAGGCATGAAACAAGCCGACCCAAAAGCCGTTTGGGTAATGCAAGGATGGCTATTTTATAGTGATAGAAAATTCTGGAAAGAACCACAAATCAAAGCTTTGTTGGATGCTGTTCCGAATGATAAAATGTTACTCTTGGATTTGGCAACAGAAATTGAACCCGTTTGGAAACGCACACAGGCGTACTATGGCAAACCGTGGATTTGGAATATGCTTCATAATTTTGGAGGAAACGTAAACCTTTTTGGAAGAATCGAAGGCGTAGCCAATGGCCCAATTCAAGCCTTGAATAGTCCGAATAAAGGAGACTTAAAAGGAATAGGCTTAACGATGGAAGCCATCGAGCAAAATCCTGTTTTGTATGAACTCACGATGCGTCATGTCTGGGAAAATACGCCTTTGGATTTAGACAAATGGTTGGATACTTATATACTAAATCGTTATGGGAAACTTACGCCAAAAACCCAAGAAGTATGGCAAATTTTGAAAAAAACAGCCTATAACGGAAAAGATATTCGTGATGGAGCAGAATCAATCATTACTGGTCGCCCGACTTTCGATTCTACTACTATCTGGACAAGAACCAGACTCAATTATTTACCCAAAGACCTTTTACCTGCTTGGAAATTAATGGTAGAATCTATTGGAGATTGTGGCAAAAGCGATGGTTTTCAGTACGATTTAATCGACATCAATCGTCAAGTATTAGCCAATTATGCCTTGCCTTTACAGAAAAAATGGGTGACAGCTTATCGACAAAAAGACTTAGCGAATTTCAAAAAATACAGTCAGGAGTACATTGAACTCATTGAAGATTTAGACCAACTATTGGCTACCCGAAAAGATTTTATGCTTGGGCCATGGATAGCCTCAGCTCGTGAACAAGGGACAAATCCAGCCGAAAAAGCCTTGTACGAACAAAACGCCCGTGATTTAATTACGCTGTGGGGCGATGCCAACAGTCCTCTTCACGAATACGCCAACCGCCAATGGAGTGGTTTATTGAATGATTTTTATAAACCTCGTTGGCAACAATTTTTCAATAAAGTAACGCTTGCCTTAGAAAAAGGCGAAAAAATGGATACTGAGGCTTTTGAAAAAGAAATCAGACAATGGGAATGGAAATGGGTAACAAGCCAAAAGAACTTCCCGACCCAAAGTATCAATCAAGTAAATGCGGTTACACAATCGCTTTATAAAAAGTATTATACAAAAATTGAAGCGGCTTACGCTCAATAAGTTAATCAATCCCAATTTTTAGATTTCTATTTATCCGTAATCTGTTTTCATTTTGAAAAAATAGATTACGGATAAATGATAACGTCTTTTTCTCGAAACATGAATTATAAAAATATCATCTTCGCCCTTTTACTTCCTTTCGGAAGTTTGGCACAAAAACAGCCCGCTGATTACGTAAATCCGCTGATTGGTTCAGCCCCAAGTACCACAGAAAGTGCCAAAAAACACAGCGAGGCAGGTTCTGAAATGAAAGGGCAAATTGTGCCTGCCATCGGCGTACCACAAGGCATGACTTCGTGGACACCCCAAACTCGTGCCACCGAACTCAAATGTATTCCGCCTTTTTATTATAACGATACCAAAATTCAAGGTTTCAGAGGAACGCATTGGATGAATGGCAGTTGCGTACAAGATTACGGCAGTGTAACTATCATGCCGATGTCGGGCAAACTTACCATCAACGCTAACGAAAGAGGCAGCGATTTCGACCGTAAAACCGAAACTGTAAAACCTTATTTTTATGAGGTAATCCTAAAAAAAGATAATATCAAAGCCCAAATGACGGCACTGGCTCGTGCTGGCTTTTTGCAGTTTAGTTTTAGTCAAAAGCAAAAAAACTACATTCTTGTAGAACCCAACTCTGATGAAGGCGAAGGTTTTGTAGAAATTCATCCCGAAAAAAATGAAATCGTAGGCTATAATCCCGTTCACCGCATTTATCAAGGCTTCGGCAAATCGGCTGGTTTTAGCGGCTATTTCGTCATACAATTCGACCAAAGCTTTACGGATTATGGCGTTTGGAAAGACCAAAATATCAGTGCCAAAGCAACACAAGCACAAGGCAACGGAAAAAAACAGGCGGTGGGTGCTTATGCACAGTTTGGCAATCAATTGGTAAAAGTACGCATTGGTACTTCTTTTACGAGCTTGGAAGGAGCAAGAAAAAATTTGGAGAGTGAAATCAATCATTGGGATTTTTCTAAAACTCAACAAGCTTCCAACCTCGCTTGGAACAAAGCTTTAGGAAAAATAGAAGTAAAAGGTAGCGATTACGACAAAACCTTGTTTTATTCAGCACTGTATCATGCCAAACTTACGCCAAGAATTTTCTCGGATATTGACGGCTCTTATCCCGGTTTTGCCGACGACGACAACCTTTACAAAGCCCAAAACTTTACTTATTACGAAGACTACAACCTTTGGGACACCTATCGGGCGGTGCATCCTTTGCATACTTTATTAGAACCCAAAGTATCTGCCGACATGATGCAGTCGCTGGTCAAAAAAGCCGAACAGGGAACTTGGTTGCCCATTTTTCCTTGCTGGAATCATTACACCGCCGCTATGATTGGCGACCACGCCATTGCCGCCATCGGCGATGCGTACATCAAAGGCATTCAAGATTTCGACATCAAAACGGCTTACCGTTATATGCGAAAAAATGCTTTTGAAATAAACACCGACCCTAAAAGCTACGAAGAAGGCAAGGGACGCAGGGCTTTGGCATCGTATTTACAGTACAATTATATTCCTTTAGAAGATTCCGTTTGGCAGGCTTTTCATAAAAGAGAACAAGTATCTCGTACTTTAGAATACGCCTACGACGACTTTGTATTGGCACAAGTAGCCCAAAAATTAGGCGAAAAAGCTGATTATGAAACGCTGATAAAAAGGGCTAAAAACTACCAAAACGTTATCGACCCAGCAACAGGCTACGCCCGTGGACGCTACGCCAATGGCACGTGGATAAAGCCATTCGACCCTTTTGTACAACGCAGCAGTTTTATTACCGAAGGCTCGCCAGCCCAATATACTTTTTATGTACCACAAGATGTACAAGGTTTGATTAAACATATTGGCGGCACAAAACGTTTCGTCGAAAAGTTGGATACCCTCTTCGAGCAAGGCTATTATTGGCACGGCAACGAACCCAACAACCAAATCGTGTATTTGTACCCTTTCGCCAATCAAGCTTGGAAAACACAGGAAAAAGTACGTCAGATTATCAGAGAAGAATACGATATTTCTGCGGGCGGGATGAGTGGCAATGAAGACGGCGGACAAATGTCGGCTTGGTTGGTTTTTAGCATGATGGGTTATTACCCCGTTTGTCCGGGTACGCCCAATTATGTGCTGGGAAGTCCAAGTTTTGAAGAAACCACTTTGCATTTACCTAATGGTAAAACCTTCAAAATTGTGGCAAAAGGTAATGCGGCTACAACGCCTTATATTCAGTCGGCGAGGCTAAATGGCAAAGTATTTACACAAAATTTCATCACGCATCAGCAAATTATGGCTGGCGGAACATTGGTATTAAACATGAGTAGCCAAAAACCCTAAGCAAGCATAAGTCAGGTTAGATTTTAACTATTCCAATAAAAAGTTGGCTTTAAGGTAATTTGAAAGCGTTTTTTTCTTTACTTTACTAAGTGAAATCAACTACTGAGTGCAACCTTTTATAACATTTTAATAATCAATCCTTTATCTAAAATATGAACCGTAGAGAAGCCGTCCAACGAGTTGCCCTTCTAATGGGAGGAGTACTATCTGCCCCACTTATGGCTGGGGTAATGGGCCAAGTCATCAATACTGGCGACAGTGTAAACGTAAGTGCAGAACAAGAAGCTTTTCTTGCAGAAGTAGCAGACATTATCATTCCAACTACTGATACGCCTGGAGCAAAAGCAGCAGGAGCAGAAAAGTTCATTGTGCGAGTAATGCGTGATTGTTACAAAAAAGAAGACCAAGAAAAATTCTATGCTGGTTTAGCAAAATTAGATGCTGATAGCAAAGCTAAATTTGGAAAAGGTTTTGTAGAATTAGATACTGCTCAGAAAAATGAAATGGTAAAATTAGCTACTGTGAATGATAAACCTTTCTTTTTAAGAATGAAAGAATTAACCGTAACAGGCTACTTTACTTCTGAAATCGGTGCTACAAAAGCATTGGCATATTTGCCAATTCCGGGTAAATTCCAAGGTTGTGTTCCTTTGAAACCGGGACAAAAAGCGTGGGCCTTGTAATAGCCTTTAGCTTTTTAGCTTTGAGATGTGAGCAATGAGATTTTAGATTTTATGCTAAATTTCATTTGACATTTCTCAGAAATCAAGACCAAATTTATTTGTTATCAACTCAAAGCTGATAGCTCATCGCTCACAGCTTAAAAAATATCAAGAGATGTCTAATTTGAATATAGATGCAGTAAAAGGAATGACCTACGATGCCATTGTGGTTGGCTCGGGTATTTCTGGTGGTTGGGCTGCCAAAGAACTAACCGAAAAAGGCTTGAAAGTACTTATGCTTGAAAAAGGAAAGCAATTAGAACACGTGACTGGCTATGAAAACGCCATGAAAGACCCGTGGGAAATGAAGTACAATGGTCGTTTAACAGTTGAACAAAAAGAAACGCATCCAAAATTAGCCCGTGATTATCCCTACAATGAAATGACGGAAAAATACTGGATGAACGATTCTGACTCTTTGTATAAAGAAGAAAAACGTTTCGACTGGTTTCGCCCTAATATCGTTGGTGGAAAATCAATCATGTGGGGTCGTCAATCTTACCGTTTAAGTGATATTGACTTTGAAGCCAATTTAAAAGACGGCATTGCCGTTGACTGGCCGATTCGTTATAAAGACATTGCTCCGTGGTATTCTTATGTAGAAAAATTTGCAGGTATTTCTGGTGAAAAATTAGGTTTAGCTCAGTTACCAGACGGCGAATTTCTTCCTCCAATGGAAATGTACTGCGTAGAAAAAGAAGTAAAACAACGTCTTGAAAAAGCATTTCCGGGTCGTAACCTTACGATGGGACGTGTAGCCAACCTTTCTGAGGCTGCCAAAGAACAATTGGGTATTGGACGCTCTTCTTGTCAGTATCGTAATAAATGTTCTCTGGGTTGTCCGTTCGGGGCATATTTTAGTACGCAATCATGTACTTTACCTCCAGCGGCTAAAACGGGTCGTTTAACTTTACGTCCTGATTCAATCGTTACAGAAATTATGTACGATGAAAACAAGAAAAAAGCAACAGGAGTACGTGTGCGTGATGCCGTAACGATGCAAGACCGTGAGTATTTTGCAAAAGTTATTTTCGTTTGTGGTAGTACGATTAGTTCTACTGCCTTGATGATGAACTCTGTTTCGCATCGTTTCCCTGAAGGTATGGGTAATGATTCTGGACAATTAGGACACAATTTGATGGACCACCACTTCCGTACAGGTGCTTCGGGCGTTTGGGAAGGCGATTTAGATAAATATTATTTCGGTCGTAGAGCCAACGGTATTTATGTACCTCGTTATCGCAATATTGGCTCTGACAAACGTGATTATTTACGTGGCTTTGGTTATCAAGGTGGAGCAAGCCGCCAAGGATGGCAACGCAATGTAGCCGAGCTTTCATTTGGTGCTGATTTCAAAAATGAAGTAACTCAACCGGGCGTTTGGACAATGGGCTTGGGCGGCTTCGGTGAAACTTTGCCATATTACGAAAACAAAATGTCGCTTGATAAAACGACGAAAGACAAGTGGGGCTTACCAGTAGTGGTATTCGATGCTGACTTACGTGACAACGAAAAGAAAATGCGTATCGACATGGCAAACGATGCGAAAGAAATGTTGGAAGCATCTGGCTTGAAAAACGTAAAATCTTATGACAATGGTTCGTACTTAGGGATGGCTATTCACGAAATGGGTACAGCTCGTATGGGACGTGACCCTAAAACTTCGGTACTGAATGCCCACAACCAAGTACATGCGGTGAAAAACGTATTTATGACAGACGGTGCTGCTATGACTTCGGCTTCATGCGTAAACCCTTCACTTACTTATATGGCATTAACGGCAAGAGCCGCAGATTTCGCTGTGAAAGAATTGAAGAAATTGAATTTGTAATATTTCAAGTATAATAAAAAAGGCTGTTTCGAAGAATTATCTTTGAAACAGCCTTTTTCTATTAAATTATTTTTAAACCAGTACAGAAAATAAATCTGGTTGCTCGTTAAGTTTTTGATAAACAATATTTTGCACTTTCATTCTTTCCAACAAAGGTTCGTAATCTTCTTTATGTTTTAGCTCAATTCCGAGCAATACTGGGCCTGATTCTCTATTGGTTTTCTTCTGATATTCAAACAAAGTAATATCGTCTTCTTCGCCCAAAACATTGTTCAGAAAATTCTTCAACGCTCCTGCTCTTTGTGGAAAACGAATGATAAAATAATGTTTCAGTCCTTCGTAAAGTAATGAACGTTCTTTAATTTCTTCGGTACGAGTAATATCATTATTTCCACCCGAAACCAAACAAACTACGTTTTTTCCTTTGATTTCATCTTTCAGAAAATCCAGAGCAGCAATCGTCAAAGCTCCTGCTGGCTCAGCTACAATCGCCGATTCGTTGTACAATTCTAAAATGGTTGTACATACTTTGCCTTCGGGAACAAGCACAATATTGTCGAGGGTTTCTTTACAAATATTATAAGTTTTTTCACCCACACGTTTCACCGCTGCACCATCCACAAACTTATCAATGGTTTCTAATTCTACCACGTGTCCAGCTTCAAAACTTGCCTTCATCGACGCCGCACCCGCTGGCTCAACACCAATGATTTTGGTATGAGGTGAAAGTTGCTTAAACACCGTAGAAACGCCTGCCGAAACGCCACCTCCGCCAATTGCCAAAATGATATAATCAATCTTTACGTCTGAATCTTTAAAAATCTCAAGTCCGACAGTGGCTTGTCCTGTAATTACGTCCATGTCATCAAATGGATGCACATAAGTAGCGTTGTGTTCTTCGCAGTACTGTTTGGCTGCGTTTGAAGCATCATCGTAAGTATCGCCAACCAACATTACTTCAATATCATCTTTCCCAAACATTTTCACTTGCTTGATTTTCTGATTGGGCGTAGTCGTTGGCATAAAAATCGTGCCTTTTACTTTCATTTTATGACAAGCATAAGCCAAACCTTGTGCATGATTTCCTGCGGACGCACATACAACTCCTTTCGCCAATTCTTCGGGCGACAGCCTTGCCATTTTGTTATAAGCACCTCTGATTTTGTAAGAACGAACAATTTGTAAATCTTCTCTTTTCAAAAAAATATTAGCCTCGTATCGTTCAGATAAAATGATGTTTTCGGTAAGTGGTGTATGTACTGCAATACCTCTGAGTCTTTCGGCGGCTTCGTAGATACTTTCGAGTTTCGGGAAAATGGTATTGGGTTGATTTACTGGTTGTTTAGTCATATTATGAAGTATTTGAGCTTTATTCAATCCCTTTTTTCACAAAGATAAGATAGTTTAGTTTTTCATAAGCACTAATCTTTCTGAAACCATAGTTTTCATAATCTTTTGAGATAAAACTCGCTAATACTTGATTGGACGGGTCAATTGCCTTCATTTCTAAATAAACCACATGAGTATCATGGCTTTTCAAGAAAGCATCAATATTCTGATTGGGTGTATTTTTAAACGTATTGATTTGATACTTGTCTATATACTCTTTAAAAAATATCGGAGAAAAGACTTCATTCGTCACCAATGAAAGCTTGTGGCGTTGAGCTAATTGAATCAAGTATTCATACATTTTATCATGATTGGTCTTCTTCTGAGTTTCAATATTACTCATCGCCGAACCCATCACAAACAATACTAACATACTGATTTTCAAGAAAAAAACCACTGAATGTCTTTTAAATTCTAATGAATCAAGTACAATTGCAATGACTGAAAGTGCTACAACTAAATGAAACAAGAAGTAGTGTTCTCGTGGATAAATCAATACTACCGAAACAAAAGAAGGCAGTAAAATTACACAAGTAATCAATCCATTATTTCTAATATATCGAATGAGTAAGCCTTTCAGTACCAAAAATGAAGTTTTGATATTAATCAAAAAAAGTAATAACAGCGGACTCGCCATTAAAAAGTATTTGATTTTATAAGAAAATACTTTCAGCAGTGGGTCAAAACAAAAGTGATATAAAAGATTAGTTGATAATTTCCAGTAATTCAACACATTAAAATAAATATGTTTAAAAAACAAAGGTGGATTTTCTCTAAAAATATCACTCATCGTATTTACTTCTCCGAACACTTTTCTAAAGAAAGTAAATTCACTACGATTTCTATTTTCTAAATGAACCTCTGGGTGCCAACTCAAATAATTAAGTACAAAATGCTGTTTGAAAGCATCTACACCTCTATTTCCCAAAGGTTGCCCACCCAAAAGCAGTACTCCAAACAAAAACAATAGAATGGGTAAAGCAATACTGAAAAAGTTTTTAGGTTGTTGGTATCTTTTTTCTGCCACAAACAAAGCCACTGTTACGGCAAAAGCAAGTAGATAAGATACAAAAAACTCTGGACGTGTATAACCTAATACCCAACACAAAACCGTAATCCAAACAAATTTCGTAAAAAGGTCTTTTTTCTGAATGAGTGTCAGGGTGAACAGAATGAGAATAAAACAGAAGAAGGATATTTTGGGAAATAAAAAAATCTGATAGTCTGAAAAAAGAAAGCTGGAAGCGATAAAAATACTGATTGGTCGCTTTGCTCCTAAACTTTTTAGGTAGAAGTACAAACAAAGAAAACTTCCGATGGACAGCCCGTAATAAGTCCAATAAATAGTAGAAAGTACATTTTTGAAACCAGACAAAAAGAAAATAAACTTAAAAAAAAGAGGATAAAAAAAGCCTAAATAATTCTGAGTCAGGGGCAATGTCAAGTAATAGCCCGTGTTGATATACACATAGTCGTCGCTTGGGACTATGTCATATTTTTGGAAAGTATAAAAGAAGTAAAGTAAGCAAGTAAGTATTAAAATAATTGGATAAAAAATCTGGTTTCTATCTAATTGAAATAGTTTTGTCTGTGAGAAGGATTTAGAAAACATCATTGAATAGATTCGTAAAATCTTTTAAGGAAAAATTACTGGATTACACATATTTATCAATGCTATCAGCATCAATAGATACTTTAGCTGTATGTTGTTTACATTTTCCTTTAGGGCAAAAAGTGAGAATAGCCAAAAAACAAAAGTAAACGAAAATGTTCTTACTGTGTCTGCAACCAAAAATGAGACCAATATTATCGGCAACCAGTAAATTATATACAATACGCTTGCATAACGCTGTTTGTCGCAAATCTGTATAGAAAAAAATAGAATTAATAATAAGATAAAACCTTCAAAAGCCATAAAAGAACGAGCTCCCCACCAATCACTGATACTTTGGGCGATTTCTAAAAATCTTTTTACCGACGATTGTTCTACGTCTGCCGCTTGTAAATGAAAGTGTTGTGATAAGTACATCCTTAAACCTAAATACAATAAAGCATTGATTCCTATTACTAATAAAAGAATATTTGCCTTTTGGGTTTTTAATTGAAAGTACATTTTCTGAAATAAATATATCCCAAAAACAGTAATCAAACTGCGTTCATCAGACCAAAAACTTAGCTGGATAAAGAGCGAAAAAAAGACAGGATTTCGCAATAAAATGGCACAAAGAATAAAGAAATAAGTATAGCCGTCGCCGTGTCCAAAACAGTTTAGGAAAAAACAAGCACCTGAATATACGTTAATAAAAGCCAAGAAAAAATAAAAGACAAGTAAACGATTGACGAGAATTTTTTCAAGAATATTCAGCAACAAATACAGGAATACAATGCCTAAAAAAGCCTGTAAAACGAACAAACCTAAGCCTTCTAAACCTAAGATTCTCGAAATCAAAGGCATTGTTAGTCTAAAAGTTCGGTTGGATTCATGACTGCCGTACTCGTGTGGATGCACTTTGAAAGGCTCTTTGCCTTGCTCGACGATAGCATTCCAAAAAAAATAAGGTTGAGGTTTATGTAAAATTGTATCTACGTAAAAATGTTTGAAGTTTTGGGTGAGATACCCTTTGTTTAAAAGCAATATAAAAGTAAGTGTAATAGCAAGGCTAAAAAATAAAGTTTTGAGTTGCCATTGCTTCCCACTTAAAATTTTTATTTGCAAATAATTTTCAAATGGATTTAGTAGAGTCTGTAAATCATAAGATGATTTCATTCTGCTGTCAATTAGTTTTCAATGATTTTTCAAAGGTAATAATTGATTTCTTAATGTAATATACCGATTAATAATCAATAAATAAAGCTTTACTTTAAGTTAATAGAATTATTTCTAAACTCTAAGGGTGATTGACTGGTAAGTTTCTTGAAATATTTAGAAAAATACGACTGGTCTGAAAAGTTTAATTGATAGGCAATTTCTGAAATTCCTAAATCTGTATGCGTCAGTAAACGCTTGATTTCCAAAATCATTCGGTCATTAATCAAATCAGTAGAAGTTCTTCCTGTCACGCTTTTTACGGTTTCGCTGAGGTAGTTTGGCGTAATGGCTAATAAACTGGCGTAGTCTTTCACCGATAAATTTTCCTGACTTTTTTCTTCAATCAATTGTTTGAAACGTTTTACTAAAATTTTGCCTTTGTTGGCTTTTTCTTCAATCTTACTGAGGGGATAAATTCTTTTGCATTGAATCAAAATTAAATCCAACAAAGCCCGAATGGCTTCTTCTGAGTCTGTAAGATTCTGTTGATTTTCATAAATAGCATTTTTAAAAAGCTCCGTAATTACTCGTTTTTCGGTTTCATTTTCCAAATAAATCGGTGGTGTTTCTTGGTTTAAATTATAGAAAAAAGGAAGTTCAAACAATTTATAAGGGTCGGTTTTATTGAAATGATAAAACGATGAAGTAAACAAAAAGATATAACCTTTTACGTCTTCGGAAAGATACAATTCATGGATTTGCCCGGGCGAAAGGAAAAAAATGGTATTCGGTTTTACGGGATAGTTCTGAAAATCAATGGTATGAATGCCTTCTCCTTGTGTCAGAAAAAGTATTTCATAAAAATCATCATGGCGATGTGGATAGCTTACTTTAAAATTACGGTTGATGTCATAATGTTCAATCTGAAACTGAATTGTTTTTTCAGATTTGTTATTAAATCTATCAATACTATAAACTGGAATCTCAAGTTGTTTCATAAAATAAAATTACACATTTGTATTTACTTGTAAAAGTTTTAAAATCATCTACTTAATGTAAAATTATCAGTCCTCATTTTAGCATAGCCATAAAAAGTACCTAAATTAAACATGAATTTACCAATCATTAATTAATGATTTTTATCAACTTTGTGCATATTTTAACGATGTCGTGAATTATTAGGTCTCGACAACGTCTCGACAGCGTTCTTAAAAAATCAAAAACATTCAAAAAATGGCAAATTATTTCAATACTCTTTCATTAAGGGAAAAATTAAATCAGTTAGGCGTTTGCGAATTCATGGACAATACTGAATTCACAGACGGAGTAAGTGCATTAATTGGAAAGAAAATCGTAATAGTAGGTTGTGGAGCTCAGGGCTTGAACCAAGGTTTAAACTTGAGAGATTCAGGTTTAGATGTATCTTACGCTTTACGTCAGGAAGCAATTGATGGCAAGAGACAATCTTGGAAAAGTGCTACTGAAAACAATTTCACCGTAGGTACTTATGAGCAATTGATTCCTTCAGCTGATTTAGTAATTAACCTTACGCCAGATAAACAACATACTTCGGTAGTAAACGCTGTAATGCCTTTGATGAAACAAGGTGCTACACTTTCTTATTCACACGGTTTCAACATAGTTGAAGAAGGAATGCAAATCCGTAAAGATATTACTGTAATCATGGTTGCTCCGAAATGTCCGGGTTCAGAAGTACGTGCTGAATATGTTCGTGGTTTTGGTGTGCCTACTTTGATTGCCGTTCACCCAGAAAACGACCCAGAAGGAAAAGGTTGGGCTTATGCAAAAGCTTATTGCGTAGGAACTGGCGGACACCGTGCGGGTGTGTTGAAATCATCTTTCGTAGCAGAAGTAAAATCTGACTTAATGGGTGAGCAAACTATTCTTTGTGGTTTGTTACAAACAGGTTCTATCCTTTGCTTCGACAAAATGGTCGAAAAAGGAATCGACGCTGGTTATGCTTCAAAATTAATCCAATACGGATGGGAAGTAATCACTGAAGCGTTGAAACAAGGTGGTATTACAGCAATGTTCGACAGACTTTCAAACCCTGCTAAAATCAAAGCATTTGAAGTTTCTGAAGAATTGAAAGACATTATGCGTCCGTTGTTCCAAAAACACCAAGACGACATCATGAGCGGAGAATTCTCTTCAACAATGATGGCTGACTGGGCTAACAACGACAAAAACTTGTTGACTTGGAGAGCTGCTACTGGCGAAACTGCTTTTGAAAAAACACCAGCAGGTGATGTTAAAATTTCAGAGCAAGAATACTTCGACAACGGTTTATTGATGGTTGCGATGGTTCGTGCAGGTGTTGAATTGGCATTTGAAACAATGGTTGAAGCAGGTATCAAAGAAGAATCTGCTTATTATGAATCATTACATGAAACGCCACTTATCGCTAATACAATTGCTCGTAGAAAATTATTTGAAATGAACTCAGTAATTTCAGATACAGCAGAATACGGTTGTTACTTATTCGACCACGCTTGTAAGCCTTTATTAGCTGACTTTATGAGCAGAGTTGAAACTGATATTATCGGTACAAACTTCAATGCTGGAAAAGATAACGGCGTTGATAACAGAACAATCATTGCAGTAAACCAAGCTTTACGTTCGCATGATATTGAGTACGTAGGAGCTGAGTTGCGTCAAGCAATGACAGATATGAAAGCGATTTCTACTGTTGCTTAATTTACTTAGAAATACTTTAGTAAAAAATCTCCTTGGGCAGCTAAGGAGATTTTTACTTTTAATACAAATATGCCATCATAAACTCATCTATAAATTTCCCTTCGCTTTTCAAGTGGGTATATTTACGAAGTGTTCCTTCTTTGCTAAAACCTACTTTTTCATACACGTGAATGGCTTTTTCGTTGTGAGTAGCTACGCTTAATTCTATTCTTAAAAATCCTTTTTCTTTACCAAAAGCTACAATTGCTTCCAGCATTTGTTTACCCAAACCTTTACCCAAAATTTCGGGATGTATGGCTACACCACCTAAGTATGCAATATGCGTATTCCGATGAGCCAATGGAATTAATTTGAACATTCCTAAATCTTGTACTTCATCATAAAAAATATAAATCACATTGCTTTCTATCAATGGTTGAATAATAGGCAAAAATTCTTCTTTACTCGTGAACTCATACAGTAAAAAAGGGTTGGTTTTGGGGTGCATGTATAACTGATACACAAACTCAAAATCTGCAAGCGTGGCATTTCGTATCATAAAAATTTTAACAATGTTGTTTCTGGCACAAATTATGAAATTATTTCCTTGCCTCAACGTTAAGTTTATGTTTTATGATTTAGCACAACTAAAAGAAATCTGCATCATTTTTATATCTTTAAAACATTGCCTTTACCTTTGTAAAACAGTATTGAGTAGAATTCAGATATATTTAATAGAAATCACAATGCGGCTAAAAAACATTTCTAACACTATCCTTGCTCTATTTTTATGTTTTCCAACATTTTCACAATCATTCATTTCAAAAATGTTTAGTCGTGAAAATTCTCCTAAAGTACTTTACGAACAATATTCTGATATTTCTTTTGGCATCGGTACAGCCAATTATTATGGTGATGTTGTACCTATTAGTCGCCCGATTCCTTCAACCCTAAAAAACATTCGTTGGAATGTAGGTGTTGATTTTACTCGCCATTTTTCACCCCGATTCAGTGGAAATGTTAGCCTTACTTGGGTAAGAATTTTTGGTGACGATAATCAATTGGAAGGTATTCCTGTCCAACAAAATGCTTTTATGCGAAATGCTCATTTCAGAAATAACATCCAAGAATTAGCTTTTAAAGGCATTTATAATTTAGTTTCTGAAAATAGATACTACTACAAACGCCCGACTTTAATTCCCTATCTTTTTGCTGGTATTGCCATTATTCACCATAATCCTGTAGCCAAAGTACCACTTAGCTATACTGGAACTGAAGCCAATCCGGGCGATTGGGTTAGTTTGCAACCTTTGCGTACAGAAGGACAAGGATTGGCAGGTTATAATGCTTCGCCTTATAGTTTGTTTGCCGCCACGATTCCTTTTGGTATGGGAGTACGCTATAAACTGAACAGAAAATTAGATTTAGGTTTTGAAGTAGGTATTAGATATAGTTTGACGGATTATCTCGACGACGTAGGCGGAAACTACGCCAATTTAGCAGACTTACAGACCATCAATCCACTTTCAGCAGCGATGGGACATCGTGAGTACGAACTTATTGCAGCCTATTCTGGAAATAACCGTGAAGCTGAAATCAGAAATTATCTTGCTACCAATATCAATGCGGCTTACAACGACCCTGCGGCTACGCCTGTAAGTAGCTTTCCTGAGCTTTATAATAAAAACTCTATCAGAGATGGAGCTTCCAGAATTAGCGATATTTACCTTTTGAGTAGTTTTAAAATCGTCTATCATCTTACACCAAGTATCAAGTGTCCAGTTGTTCGATAAGTACTTCTTACAAAATTTAACAACTTATATTATTTCTGCCTTATTTATTGCCAAGAAAGCCTTTTTCTATTGCATTGATTTTTAGAGTTTTATTTTTTTGATTAGCAAAGGTTCATTCAAAGCGTGTACTTAATTAAGTTTCTTCTTGTTGTTTCCCTTTAAATTCGCTAATTTAGATTAGACACTAATTATTAATGTTACAATAAATACTCATTTGTCCTTGAAAAACGCCGTGGAAGTAAAAGAAATAGACTTAGACCAAGAACGAAAAGAGATTCTAAAGCGATACAGAAAATTACTCAATACCGCCCGTCCATATTTACAAGAAGATGATGCCAAACTGATAAAAAAAGCCTTTGTTTTATCAGCGGATGCTCATAAAGAAATGAGACGCAAATCTGGAGAACCTTATATCTATCACCCGATTGCCGTAGCTCAGATTTGTGTAGAGGAAATAGGATTGGGGGCAACTTCTATCATCTGTGCTTTACTCCATGATGTTGTTGAAGATACCGAAATCGAACTAACGGAAATTGAGGCTATGTTTGGAAAAAATGTAGCTAAAATTATCGACGGACTTACGAAAATTTCAGGTGTTTTTGATTACGGAAGCTCGCAACAAGCCGAAAACTTTCGAAAAATGTTGCTGACGCTTTCTGATGATATTCGTGTGATTTTGATTAAGCTCGCCGACCGTCTGCACAATATGCGAACGCTCGGAAGTATGGCTCGTGACAAACAACTCAAAATCAGCTCAGAGACCTTCTACCTTTACGCTCCGTTGACACACCGTTTGGGTCTTCATGCCATTAAATCTGAATTAGAAGATTTATGTTTGAAATATACCGAACCCGAGGCTTATAAGGACATCGCCAAAAAGTTGAAGGAAACTAAAACTTCCAGAGAAAGTTTTATTCAAAATTTCATTCGTCCGATTGAGAAAGACCTCAAGCAGATGGGCTACAAGCACATCATCAAAGGCAGACCAAAATCTATTTATTCTATCTATCATAAACTCAAAAAAAATCATACTCCTTTTGAGGAAATCTATGACCTTTTTGCTGTTCGTGTGATTTTGGATGTACCAGCTGAACAAGAAAAAGCGGCTTGCTGGGCTGTTTACTCGATGGTGACAGACCATTACAAACCCAATCCCGAAAGACTAAAAGACTGGATTTCAAACCCCAAATCAAACGGTTATGAATCACTTCATACAACCGTGATGAGTTCTGGGCGAAAAGGTAGATGGGTAGAAGTACAAATCAGAAGTACCAGAATGGACGAAATCGCTGAAAAAGGTTTCGCCGCACATTGGAAATATAAAGGAAATGATACTCGTACCAACAAGGCTTTTGAATCGTGGTTAAGCCAAATTCGTGAAGCTTTAGATACTTCTGATAAGTCACAGTCGGCAGTAGAATTGGTCGATGATATTCGTAGTAGTTTGTACAACGATGAAATTTTTGTTTACACTCCAAAAGGGAAACTCATTGTCCTCAAAGATGGAGCAACAGCTCTTGATTTTGCTTTTGAGATTCACTCAGAAGTAGGGGCAAGATGTATTGGTGCGAAAGTAAACAATAAATTAGTGCCTTTGAGCTACAAGCTCAAAACAGGCGACATCATCGAATGTATGACTTCGCCTAAGCAAAAACCTTCGGAAGATTGGTTGGCATTTGTAGTAACAACCAAGGCGAAAGCTCGAATCAAAGATTATATCAAAGAAGCCAACAAACAGCACGTCATTATGGGGCGTGATATGGTGGAGCATCGTTTAAAAATATTAGGTATCAATACGCTATCGCTTGAAGTAACCAATCAGCTTCGGGCTTACTTCAATGCCAAAGATTCTAACGATTTATTTTATCGCTTCGGCAAAGCTTATATCAGCTTGGATGAAATAAAAAAATGGAAAAACGACAGAGAAGCACACGAGCGTAAACAAGCATCAAAAACCATTCAAGAGCCTTTGACGAATACTAAAAATATCATCAAAGAACTCAAAAAATTACATGGTGACGTAAAAAATGCAGATGCCATTTTGATTGGTGAAGACATGGACAGGGTAGATTATACACTTGCCAAATGTTGTAATCCAATTGCAGGAGACGCCGTTTTCGGATTTGTAACAATCAACGAAGGCATCAAAATTCACCGAACTTCGTGTCCAAATGCTACTGAATTACTATCTCGTCATGGCGATAGAGTAATCAAAGCTTTATGGACGAGCCAAATCAATATGTCGTTTGTGGCACATCTTATCATCAAAGGCACAGATAGAATGGGCTTGATGAACGATGTCACCAGAGTAATTTCACAAGAATTAAAAGTAAATATTCAAAATCTCTCTATCGGTGTGAGTGAAGGTATTTTCGAAGGAAAAATAGCCTTGATGGTTCAAGATACCATGCACCTCGAAAAACTTGTTCACTCTTTAGAGCAAGTAGATGGCGTCATTCAGATTGAAAGAGGAGAATAGAATTTCTTTTTCTATGAAAAATTGATTTATTTTACTTTCTAATATTGATTTAGTCTAAATACTGAATCATTGAATGATTTTAAGTGTTTTCCTGAAAAACAGTCAGTAATGCCATCAAACGCCACTTTAGAGGCAGTAAAGAAAATTTTTACTGCTTATCTTGAAAATAAAAGTCTGAGAAAAACACCAGAACGCTTTGCTATTTTGGAGGAAATCTACACACGAGATGACCATTTCGATGTGGAAGAATTGTATATTTCGATGAAAAATAAGAAATATCAAGTATCACGTGCAACTGTGTATAATACATTAGATGTATTGGTTGAATGCGACTTGGTATCGAAACATCAGTTTGGTAGAAATCAAGCTCAGTACGAAAAATCGTATGGCCGTCGCCAACACGACCATTTGATTTGCACAGAATGTCATCACGTAACAGAATTTTGTGACCCACGAGTACAAACAATCCAATCAATGGTGGGTGAAATGTTGCAGTTTAATGTAATGCACCACTCCTTAATTTTTTATGGAGCTTGTACCAAAACAGACTGTGAACACAAAAAAGCCATGTTGGCGGAAAGAGAGTCTATCGGTCGTGAATCATAAAAGGCTTTCTCTGTATTCAGCTTTTTAAAAATATTTCTGTTTAGAATGAATAAAACCTCACAAGTATTAAAATTCTTGTGAGGTTTTATTTTTAGTTTGTTTATCTTTGCGACTTTGATTAGGTGGTTTATTCTTTTTTGATTTTTCTGTTTCCTGTCATCTCAACGTCAGGAGGGAACTGGTCTGCCACCGCCAGATGCTTTCGATGTGAGAATGACAACCAAAAAACAAAAAAATGGCAGTAGATGTATTGTTGGGTTTGCAGTGGGGCGATGAAGGAAAGGGTAAAATAGTTGATGTTTTAGCCCCTAAGTATCAAGTTGTTGCACGCTTTCAAGGTGGCCCAAATGCTGGACATACCCTTGAATTCGATGGGTTTAAACACGTTTTGCACCAAATTCCTTCTGGAATTTTCCGCCAAGATGTTCAAAACATTATTGGTAACGGTGTTGTGCTTGACCCGATTATTTTCAAAAAAGAAATTGACGGTTTAGCAAAGTATAATTTGAATGTGCTTGAAAATTTAGAAGTTTCTAAAAAAGCTTCTATTATTCTTCCTACACACCGTTTATTAGATGCTGCCTACGAAAAAGCGAAAGGTGACGCTAAAATTGGTTCAACTTTAAAAGGAATTGGACCAACTTATACAGATAAAATTTCTCGTCAAGGTCTTAGAGTTGGAGATATGATTTCTCCAAATTTCAAAGCGAAATACGATGCTTTGGTAGCTCGTCACAAAGCGGTTTTAGACGTATATAATTTCGAATATGACCTTACTGCCGCAGAAGCTGATTTCTTTGAAGCCGTAGAGTTTATGAAGCAATTCCGTTTGGTTGACTCTGAGTACTCAGTAAATCAAGCTATTACAGCCGGAAAAACAATCTTGGCAGAAGGTGCTCAGGGAAGTTTATTAGATGTTGACTTTGGTTCATATCCATTTGTTACTTCTTCAAATACTATCTCTGCAGGTGCTTGTACAGGTTTGGGGGTTGCTCCAAAAAATATTGGCGAAGTATATGGTATTTTCAAAGCTTACGCTACTCGTGTAGGTTCTGGACCATTCCCAACTGAATTATTGGATGAAGTTGGCGAAAGAATGCGTCAAGAAGGTCGTGAATTTGGTTCAACTACTGGTCGTCCTCGTCGTTGTGGTTGGATTGATTTACCAGCCTTGAAATATGCCATGATGATTAATGGCGTAACGCAATTGGTAATGATGAAAGCCGACGTATTGAATATTTTTGAAGAAATCGAAGTATGCGTTGCTTATAAACTACCAGACGGAACAGTAACTGAGCAATTGCCTTACGACATGACAGATACCATTGTAGAGCCTATCTATGAAACCTTGAAAGGTTGGAACTGTTCATTAGAAGGTTTAAGAACTTTTGAAAGCCTTCCTGCTGAATTGACTGGTTACATCAATTTCTTAGAAGAAAAATTAGGCTTACCTATCAATTTTATTTCAACAGGCCCAGACCGTGACGAATGTGTATTGAAAGGAGCATTGGCTTAATATCCAATATAATATTTCCAAAAGGTTCGACAGTTTTTTGTAAATTGTCGAACCTTTTTATTTAATGATAGCAAGATGGTCAAAGAAGTAAGGATACAGAATTATAAATCAGTTCAAGATTTAACACTTGAATTAGGACGTGTCAATATTTTGATAGGAGCAAATGGTTGTGGGAAAAGTAATATCTTGGAAGCAATCGCTTTTGGCTCGGCTGCGGCTGAAGATAAGTTGGGAAAAGAATTTTTAAGTGCAAGAGGAATTAGAGTAACTGAGCCTGCTTGGATGAAAAGTGGCTTTTATAGAACTATAAATCAACCAATTAATATTGACTTTAATATTGCTGGAGAGATTACAGAAATTGAAATTAATAACGTAAACTCTTTTTTTTCTGGATGGTCAAGTAAAGTTAAAGATAAGTTTACTGCTTCAGCCAAAGAATTGATGGAATCTCTTATGAATGACCCTATTCATAAAGAAATATTGTCAAAAATAAAATCAGGAGAAATTAAAATTGATGAAGAAAAAACTAAAACCGTATTAGAAGATTCAGCTACCAGAATGAAACCTCTGTTGTCTCTGTTATATCAGGACATTAGCAACTTCCTAATCTACGCTCCCGAAAACACTTTTCTAAGAAAATTTGAAGAAGAATCTCAAATTGAACCTTTAGGTATTAGAGGCGAAGGCTTATTCAAATTACTTTCAGTGATGAGTCATGAAACCCCAGAAGAGTTTCATGAAATCATTGAAAATTTAGAATTAATTGATTGGTTTGAAGGCTTTGAAATTCCTAAAGATTTGGTTTTTACTGAAAGAAGAATCAGGATAAAAGACCGTTTTTTGGAAGAAGGATTACAATACTTCGACCAACGAAGTGCCAATGAAGGCTTTCTTTTTTTGATGTTTTATTTTGCTTTATTTATTTCAAAATACACACCCAAGTTTTTTGCCATTGATAATATTGATACTTCGCTGAATCCAAAATTATGTAGCGAATTAATCAAAATACTGAGCAAATTGGCTAAAAAACACGATAAGCAAGTGATTTTCACAACGCATAATCCTGCTGTTTTGGATGGACTCAATTTGAATGATGATGAGCAACGCTTGTTAGTTGTGTCAAGAAATAAAGATGGACATACCAAAACAAAAAGAGTTCTACCAATTGCTACTCCCGAAGGAGAAATCCCAGTTCGACTTTCAGAACAGTTTATGAGAGGCTACATTGGTGGTTTACCAAAAAACTTCTAAAACCATGACACTATTTGGACTTGTAGCAGAAGGTCCTTCAGACCATGCCGTATTAGAAAATATTTTAATCGGTTTGTTTGAAGATGATATTTCTGATGAAATAACTCCTTTACAACCTATTCGTGATGCCACAAATGAAGATGAAATTAAAAAATTTGGTGGCTGGTATAAAGTGTTTGAATACTGTCGTTCCCAAGATTTTAGAGATGCTTTTCAAAGTATTCAGTATTTGGTTGTTCAGATTGATACTGACGTTTCTGAGCAAACTCACTATGAAGTAAAACAAACAAGCGATGAAGGGAAAAGGCTGTCACCAGAAGTATTGGTTGAAAAAGTAATAGATAAATTTAAGCTAAGTATTTTGGAAACTTTTGGAAAAGAGTTTTTCGATAAAGTAATTCATAGAATCATTTTTGCCATTTCAGTTGATGAAATAGAATGTTGGCTATTACCGATTTATTACAATGATAAAATTAAAGAATCCATCAATAATTGTAATTACAAACTTCATCAAAAAGCTGGAAAATTTGAGAAGAATTACAAGGATTACGATAAGGTTTCAAAAGACTATCGTAAGAGCAAAGTGTTGATGAAAGCATATCAATCAAACCCCAGTCTAAAGATTTTTGTAGAATCCGTTTTAGAGAAAAACATTACTCCATGATATACACAGAAGAAAATATAGAAGCTTTCAACGAGCAAGCTCGCTTGAAGTTTCCTGAAAATAAAAAGTTTTTTGATAGACTTAAAAATAAAAAAATCAAGAAGTTGGACGAAGCATTTCATCCTGTTCATGATGAGGTTTTTGACGAAGTTGATTGCTTAAAATGTGGCAATTGCTGTAAAACTACCAGTCCAATATTTACAGACATAGACATCGACCGCATTGCCAAGCATTTACGGATTCGTCCAGCACAGTTAGTCAAAGAGCATCTTCATCTTGATAGCGATGGCGACTATGTATTAAACTCCTCGCCTTGTACTTTTTTAGGTGCTGATAATTACTGTTCTATCTATGAATTTCGCCCAAAAGCTTGCCGAGAATACCCACATACAGACCGCAAAAATATCGCAGGAATCTTGCCACTTACTTTAGAAAATACCAAAGTTTGCCCTGCGGTTTTTGAAATTGTAGAACAATTAAAAAAAGCTGGACTTGGTAATAAAGGAGGCATTTTAGATAGTTAAAAACCTAAATCAGTAAAAGAATACATATCATATTCCTTAAATTGAGGGATATACACATAAAAACATATAAAACGCCACAGATTATATTATCTACAAATAAAAAATCCGTATTTTTGAGCCACGAAACTTTTACTATCACTATACAATAATAAATTAATGGCGGCAGTCGAGTACTTAGGCATAGACATTGGCGGAACGAATGTCAAAATGGGAATTGTAAATTCTGAAACAGGTCAGATTTCAAACTTTTATAGTCATGATACTGTAAGTTGGCGTAAATCAGGACATTTCGAAGATCGTCTTGGAGAAGCAATTGGCTTACAATTAATTGACAATAAAAACATTACGAAAGTAGGAATTGGTTTACCCGGAATGATTAATTCAGCCAGAGTAACGCCTATCGAAATTACAGCGATTCCTGAGTTGAATAATATACCTTTGGTTGAAATCTTAAAAAAACGCTTTCCTGCAGTAGATTTCTTCCTTGAAAACGACGCAAATGCAGCCGCTTTAGGTGAGTTTTACTTTGGTGAAGAACGAATCGACGAAAGTTATATCTTTATTACGCTCGGAACAGGAGTTGGTGGTGCAGCCATTATTGGAAAAAAAGTATTTACTGGCGGACGTGGAAATGCCATGGAACCTGGTCATACTCCTTCTATCAATGGCAAAGTATTAGAAAGAAATATTGGCAAAAATGAGCTATTAGACCTTGCCAATACAATGCGTAAAGCTTACAAAGGAGAAACCCAACTACCAGACGATGGTACAATCTCAACCACAGGTTTAGTGGCTTCTGCCTCTGAGGGTGACGAGTTAGCTTTGCAAGTTTTTGCAAAAGTTGGTGAATTGTTGGGCGAAAATTTATGCCACTTAGTAGCTATCTTAGACATCAATTTAATACTCATTGGCGGTGGCTTGTCAGCATCATTTGACTATATCCTTCCATCAATGACAGCACAGCTAAAACGCTGGTTAACAAAGTATCACGCTGAAGGTTTGACGATAAAACGTGCAACTTTGGGCAACGATGCAGGCCTTTTAGGAGCTGCTTCTCTATGTTTTTAAGTTAATCCTTGAAATATTTATAGTAAATCTTTTTATAGTAATGCGGTGCTAAAAAAATGTTTGATAATCAAATTTTTATCCTCATCTTTGCACCGTTTTTCTAACCAAAAATCGTTCTAAAAATGGCAGACATTGCAGAAAAAGTAAAAAGCATTATCGTCGAGAAGTTGGGCGTTGACGCAGCAGAAGTTACTCCAGAGGCTTCATTCACAAATGATTTGGGTGCAGACTCATTGGATACAGTAGAATTAATCATGGAATTTGAAAAGGAATTCAACGTTTCTATTCCTGATGATCAAGCTGAAAATATCCAAACAGTAGGTCATGCAATCGCATATCTTGAAGAAAACGCCAAGTAATTTGTGTTTCTTTATGTGCTAATTTGTAAGTAAAATTATTGATTCTGCCTGAACCATAGTTTTATTGACAGATTAGCACATTTTTGTTGATTTTCATGTGAATTATCCTCAAATTTGAGCGTAATTTTATATTCTTAGATAAAAGCCAAGAGAAAAGAGATGTGTAGTATCAATTGCCCTCATTCATCATCTCTATTAAATCTCTCTTAACCTTAACTTATCTATCATCTTTTATCTAATTCAAGATTAGTTAAATTTTATTTTCCTCATGAAGAGTTTTAAAAGAGTTGTCGTAACGGGAATAGGTGCATTGACTCCTATCGGAAATACTGTACCAGAATATTGGGAAGGACTAAAAAACGGAGTCAGTGGTTGCGACTATATCACAAAATTTGATGCCGCTAAGTTTCGTACTCGTTTTGCTTGCGAGCTGAAAAATTTTGATGTAACTAAGTTTATTCCCCGCCAAGATGCTCGTCGTATGGATAACTTTACGCAATATGCTGTGGTAGCAGCGGATGAAGCGATTGTTGATTCTGGACTTGACCTTGAAAGTATTGATAAAAATAAAGTTGGTGTAATTTGGGGTTCGGGTATTGGTGGATTGAAAACCTTTGAAGATGAAATGATTTATTTCGGAAAAGGTGATGGTACTCCTAAAATCAACCCTTTCTTTATTCCAAAAATGATTGCAGACTCTGCATCAGGTAATATTTCTATCCGCCATGGTTTCCGTGGGCCAAACTACGTAACTGTTTCGGCTTGTTCTTCGGCAAACAATGCAATTATTGATGCTTTTAATTATATCAGATTAGGACGTATTAATATTTGTGTAACGGGTGGTTCTGAAGCCGCTGTAACCATTGCGAGTGTGGGTGGTTTTACGGCCATGCGTGCCATGTCTGAGCGTAACGACGACCCAAAAACGGCTTCTCGTCCTTATGATAAAGACCGTGACGGTTTTGTTGTAGGGGAAGGTGCAGGTGCTTTAATTTTAGAAGATTATGACCACGCTATTGCTCGTGGAGCAAAAATCTATGCAGAATTAATCGGTGGTGGTTTCTCATCTGATGCGTATCATATCACAGCACCACATCCAGAAGGTTACGGAGCTTTACTTTCGATGAAAGATGCTTTGGACGATGCTGGTATCCAGCCCGAAGAAGTAGATTATATCAATACTCACGGTACTTCAACTCCACTTGGTGACCCTCAAGAGTTGAAAGCTATTGTAGATTTGTTTGGTGAACACGCTTATAAATTGAATATTAGTTCAACAAAATCTATGACTGGTCACTTACTTGGTGGTGCAGGTGCAGTAGAGGCTGTGGCTTCGATTTTGGCAATCCAACACCAAATAGTTCCTCCAACAATCAACCACTTTACCGAAGACCCAGAAGTAGATAACCGCTTGAACCTAACGCTTAACAAAGCTCAAGCCAGAAAAATTGATGTGGTTTTAAGTAATGGATTTGGCTTTGGAGGTCATAATGCTACTGTCATATTCAAGAAAATATAGTTATTATCGTGGATAGTGAATAGGGGATAATTGATAGTAGTTAAAGCGAAGTCAAGTTTTTATTAAAGTAATCTCCTTCAAAAAGCTTGGACTATCAAGTATCAACTATCAATTATCAAATTAAAAAATATGCTATCACCAATTATTGAATTTTTTTCGAGCGACCCAAAAGACAAAAAGTTAAAAAATGCGGTTGAACATATTATTGGAGAAAACCCCTCCAATCTTACGCTTTATCGCTTGGCTTTTATGCACTCTTCGGTTTCTAAAGAAACAATTGCTAAAGGTTATAAGGACTCAAACGAACGCCTTGAATTTTTAGGAGACTCAGTACTGGGAATGATAACTGCCGAATACTTGTTTAAAAAATTTCCGTTCAAAGATGAAGGTTTTTTAACAGAAATTCGTTCAAGAATGGTCAGTCGTGAGTCATTGAATGTAGTTGCTCGTAAAATTGGTTTAGATAAACTCGTTGAATACGACGGTAATCGCAGAACTGTACTTGCTCGTACTTCTATGTATGGCGATGCCCTCGAAGCACTCATTGGAGCGATTTATTTAGATAAAGGTTTTCGATTCACGAGGTCGTTTATTATCAAAAAAATCATCACTCAGCACTTCGATATTGAAACGGTTGTACAGAATAACCCAAATTTCAAATCAATCGTCATTGAGTGGGCCCAACGTGAAGGAAAAGCCATTCGCTTTGATATTGTTGAAGAAGGCTCGAAACATAATAAAGAATTTACTGCTACGATTTACGTAAATGAAGAAGCCTTCTCTATTGGACAAGGTTATTCCAAAAAGAAAGCAGAACAAACCGCAGCCATGAAAGCTTGCGAAAAATTAGAGATTAGTTGATAAGAAATTATTTCAAGAAAAAAGCCCGAGAGAATTTATTTCTTCGGGCTTTTTCTATTGGTCTATTGGCTTCTTATGGAATAAAACTAACCCAAACTGTACCTTTTAAATTGCCTTTACACTTTTTATTGAACTTAAAGGTTAATTTAACTTCATTGGCATAATAATCATTTCGGTAAACTGTATCAATATCAGTACTTTTAGAAAGTTTAATTACATTAACACCTCCAGTATATCCCATTAAAATGTCGGTGTCTTCACTTATTTCCCCATCAATTGCTATAACAATATTGGTGTAATTATCATGCTTAGGGAAAATATGCTCAAAAACATATTCTCCATTAATGGGATTAATCTCAAATTTTGCTTTATGACTCGTAAACATTGGTAAAATAAATACGAATGAAAAAATTAAAACAATCATTCCTAATACCACATATAGTATTCCTTTTAGCAAGGGTTTAATTAATTCCATAATTACTTTCTATTGGGTTTTGTGAACTGTGCATGGTATATTTATGAGTATATAGAGTTTTATGTTCGAAGATAAACTATTATTTTCATCAAACATAAGGCTTATTTTGGTTCAATTTTTGTCTTCTCAGCTTAATAATGATTGAATTTTAAGTTTTTTTTTGAAAGCAACACTTAACCTTCTTTTTCATTCATTAATCAATTAACTTTGTTAATTAGATAGAAGTAGTATTTTTAAAAGACATAGTTTAAAAGCCCCTCTAAGAAATCATGAAGTTAGTTTTTTCGGCAATCGAGAATTATGGACAGCAGTACGCTGCTAAAGTTTGTGATGATTTTTTCAATAGAACTGCCACTATCAACGGTCAGCAAATCCTAAAGTTGAGCAACGTTGCACAAGTGAATATGTTTGTTGTGAGCGATTTGTACGAAAAATGGAAAGCAGACACTGAATCATTCAAAAGCCCTTATTTCAACTTTGAAAGCGAAGATGTAAAAAATGCTCTCAAAACATTTATGAATACGGCTTCGCAAAATATTTTGGTAAAACGTGAACATTTTGAGCCTATGCTTGCTAAAGCTGTGGTGAAAACTATCACTTTGTTGCTGGACCCACCAAAGTACTTTGATGATTTCGTGCGTGATTCTCCTGAATTCGCTCTGACCAAAGACCGTCTGACTCAACTTAGTAAATATACCAAAATCAATGCTCATATCGCCAAAGCCATGACCGAACGCATGGGTGGTGAAGAAAAAGTATATGTAACGGCCGCTTTAAACTGGTTGAAAGATATTGCTGAAAAAAATGAGTTTGAAAACCCTGATAAATATTTAGACGTACTTTCGGCAAAAGTACCTTTGGATAAAAATGCGTTCTTGAAATCTGCTGCAAGTAAAGTAGAAGATAACGTTCAGATTACTTCGATGAAATTGTCGCAATCGCATTCGTTTTTTGATGAAGAAAGCGACGACGAAGATGCTCCACTACCAACGGTGGACAAAATTCAAGCGGCCATCGACCGTGAAGGTACTCCTGCTGATATAAAAATCCCGAAAATTGATAGTCTGAATGATTCTTTCGTCGGAGATTTACCAACTGTAAATGATTTATTGAAAAAAGAAACGATTGTCGGTGGTTCGCCACTTTCTGAACTCACTTTCAATAGACCCATCAAAAGCATCGCTGATGGCATTAGTTTGAATCAAAAATTTGTCTTTATTGGAAGATTGTTCGATGGCGACATCAATGCTTACAACAATGCCATTGATAAATTGGATGCTTGTAGCAATTTTGCAGAGGCTAAAAACTATATGAACAAATCTTTAGCTACAAAATATAATTGGATTACGGTAGCCGAAGAAGCAAACGATTTTTTAGAAGTTGTTGGTAGAAAATATCAATAAAATTTCTTAATTTACTGGTATAAAGCATGTTAAGTGATGCTTTTAGTAATTATTACTCAAGGCATCACTTTATTTTTTTCTGCAATAACTGTTTTTGCCATGTATAAAATCCTACTCCTTACACTGGGTATTATTTTTGGTACTCATGTAAATGCTCAAAATTTTTCTGCTAAAGAAAACAACATTCGTCAACTTATTCAAGAAATTATCGGAAATCCGAGCGATGGCGTTTCAGAAGAATTAATCGAATCTCTCTACCAAAATTATCTGAATCCGCTCGATTTAAACCAAGTATCCCGTCAGGAATTAGCTTCTTTGTACTTACTTTCTGAAAAACAATTGAACGCTTTTTTTACTTATCGTGAAAAAATCGGAACACTATTATCCATCTATGAATTACAGGCGATTCCTGATTTTGACTTGCCAACGATTCATCAACTGATTCCATTCGTAACCGTAAAGACGGAAAGTTTTTCAATTAAAAGTCTTCAAAATAGCCTTCAAAAAGCTAATCAATACTTTTTGCTTAGGTACGCTCAGTACCTCGAAACCAAAAAAGGATTTACCCAACCCGACAGTCGAAGTAAAGTTCGTTACGAAGGCTCGCCGATGAAATTGTTTGCTCGCTACAAAATCACTTTGCCCAAAGATTTTAGTGCAGGTTTTACGCTCGAAAAAGATGAAGGCGAAAGCCAAGTGACGGATTTTACTTCCTTTCATTTTCAAATTCAAAATAAAGGTCATTGGAAAAATATCAGCTTGGGCGATTATCAATTGCAGTTCGGACAAGGTTTGGTTTCTGCCGCAGGTTTTTACTTGGGAAAAGGAGCGGAAACCGTTCTGACTACCCGTAGAAATCATTTGGGCATTCGCCCCTACTCTTCGGTGATGGAAAGTAATTTTTTTCGTGGAGCAGCAGCTACCTACCAAATCAAGGCTTTTGAAATAACGGCTTTTTATTCTCGTATGAATCGTGATGCCAATTTGGCGATTGATAAAAATACCAACGAAAATTATGTCACTTCGCTACAAACTTCTGGTTTGCACCGAACACCTTCAGAAATTAGCGATAAAGCGGCTTTGACGGAAGAAAATTTCGGAGGTGATGTTACTTTCCGAAACAAAACTTTTCAAGCTGGTTTTACGGTCTTGCAAACAAATTTTAGTTTGCCCTTACAAAAAGCAGACAAAGCTTATAATCAATTTGAATTTTCGGGAAAAGAAAATCTACTGATGAGCCTTCATTGGTCATATCATTTTCAGAATTACAATCTTTTCAGTGAAATTGCTCGCTCGCAAAGTGGTGGCATTGGGGCAGTAACGGGCATTTTAGCCAGTTTGAACAAGCGAACGGACGTTTCGATTATTGCCAGAAATTACGAGCCTGATTTCCATAGTTTTTATGCGAACAGTTTTTCCGAAAGTTCACGCAATATCAACGAAAAAGGTATTTATTCTGGACTAAAGCATGCTTTCAATAAGCAATGGTTGGCTACGGCTTATTTTGATTATTTTTACTTTCCGTGGTATAAGTATTTGGTGGACAAACAGCCAACGCAAGGCTTTGACTTTTTGGCAAGGCTTACTTTTCAACCGTCAAAAAAATTACAGACTTATTTGCAAATCAGGCAAGAGAATAAAGAAGAAAATACCAAAATCACCGAAACTTACTGGGACAATGGCAAAGAAAAAACCAGAGAAATCAGCGTAGTAAAAGAAAGAACAAAAAGGGCTTTGCTGGTAAATTTGAATTACAAAATGTCTAAAATGTGGGAATTTCAAACAAGAGCTTCGTTCAGTACTTTTCAGTTTGAAGGACAAGATTTCACTCAAGGTTTTGCCGTTGCTCAAGATGTAAATGCAGATTTGGGAAGATGGGCTTTAGGAAGTAGAATTGCCTTTTTCAAAACGGATGATTATGATAATCGCCAATATTTTTATGAACAAGATGTACTTTATGCTTTTTCGTTTCCAGCCTACTATCAACATGGATTTAGGCATTACTTCTTGGCAAAGTACAAGTTTAACCGAAATATAGATGCTTGGTTTCGTTGGGCAAGAACTGATTTACTGGGCGAAGAAAGTACTTTTGGTTCGGGTTTAGAAGAAATTTTAACCTCGCATCGTTCGGAAGTAAAAGTACAATTACGTTTGCATTTTTAGAAGAAAATCCACTATTTATCAGATTTGGGACTCCGGATTTATTAAATATTTTTATCTGAAATCTAAAATTAGTACTGTACGAAAGTTTTAAAGCTATTTAGGATTTCGGAAATTTTAGGAAATATTTTCCAAAAAAAGTATTTATAATGCCGAAATCCGACATCTGAAATCCGAAATCCTAAGTAAAACTTTCGTACAGTACTAATTCATCATTAATAACTCATATTTATTATAAACCTTTGCCCGTAGCAGCCCAATAAATTCCACCATAAAGATGGTCTAAGAATGTTTGGTCTGAATAAGTTAAAGGAATATGTCCTAAAGCTGTGTAAAATGCTCTACCGCCGTCGTAGTTATGATACCATGAAATTGGGTGGAAATTGCCCATTCCTTTTCCTTCATTTGTTCCCCATTTCGCATACGGATTATAACTTTTCTCGTCGATTGATACCAAGTAATGTAAATCTTTTGATTTCAATTCACCAAACTCATACCATTCGTCAGTCCAAAGTAATTTTTTAGGGAAACGCTCCATTCCCGGAAAATTACTATCTTCTACTTTCAAATAAGCAGTTTGTTGAGCAGGGTGAATTTTAAACATCATCCCAACTAATTTTGTGTACCAAGCCCAATCGTACTCAGTATCCGAAGCTGCATGAACGCCCACGAAACCTTTGCCAGAACGAATAAATCGCTCGAAAGCGGCTTGCTGTTCGTCATTCAAAATATCGCCTGTGGTACTTAAAAAAATTACCGCACTGAAATCTGCCAAATCTTTATCGTTGAAAACCGAAGCGTTTTCTTGCCAAACTACTGTAAAACTGTTGCGAGCCGCCAATTGACGAATAGCTGTTACTCCTTCATGGATTGATTCGTGGTGAAAGCCTGCCGTTTTGGTGAATAACAAAACTTTAAATTGTTGAGCAAAACTTGCACTTGACATAGAAAGTGCCAACAATAACAAAAGCGTACTTTTGAAGAGATTATTTTTCATGTTTTGAATGATTAAATTGAATACTAAAAATCTTATTACCATAAGTGATGAACCAATGGTTTAATACTCTTTTGATATACCTGATTGATGCTGGCAACTTGCTCGGAGCTTAAATCTGGAATGTTGAAAACTTCCAAATTTGACAATACTTGTTCTGGGCGAGATGCCCCCGGAATAACAGTACTTACGACATCGTGTTGTAAAATCCAACGTAGAGCAATCGTGGCTAAATTTGTTTCTTCTGGAAATAAAGCTTTTAGTTCGTCCACAGCAGCTAATCCTGTTTCATAGTCGATTCCTGAAAAAGTTTCTCCTTTATCAAAATGTTCGCCGTTGCGGTTGAAATTGCGGTGGTCGCCTGCGGTAAAAGTAGAAGTTTTCGAGAATTTTCCCGTCAACAATCCACTGGCAAGGGGTACTCTTACAATTACGCCAATGTCTTTTTTCTTGGCTTGTTCAAAAAATAGTTCAGCAGGTCGCTGACGGAAAACATTGAAAATGATTTGAACAGAAGTAACATTGTCGTACTCGATTCCTTTCAGAGCTTCCTCCACTTTTTCGACGCTGATTCCCAGATTCAGAATTTTTCCTTCATCTTTCAATCGGTCGAATAATTCAAATATCTCAGGGCGATAATATACTTCTGTTGGCGGACAGTGCAGTTGAATCAAATCAAGGGTTTCTAAACCCATGTTCGTCAAACTGTCTTCCACAAACTTACGAAGTACTGCTGGCTGATAGGCTTGATTGACGTGCGGATTCAATTGTCGTCCACATTTTGTGGCTACAAAAAGGCGTTCAGAACGACTTTTCACAAATTTTCCAACGGCTTTTTCGCTTTCACCATTACCATAAACATCGGCAGTATCTATAAAATTGATACCTGAGTCCACAGCTGTATGAAGGATTTTTTCGGCTGTTTCATGACTGAAATCATCGCCCCACTTCCCTCCTACTTGCCATGTTCCCAAACTGATTTCTGAAATCTCAAAACCAGTTTTACCTAACTTTCTATATTGCATTTGTTTGAAATTTATTTTTAAAAAAGCTAATAGCTTTAAGCTTTGAGCCATGAGCTTATTAAAAACTCAAAGCTCATGGCTCAAAGCTTGTAGCTCATAGCTATTTGCTCAAAACTTTTTCAATTGTATTTAATTCTTCTTCTGTAAAATTTTTATTCTTTAGGCAATCCAAAGAATCTAATAATTGTGATACTCTGCTTGCCCCAATCAATACTGAGGTTACTCTCTCATCTTTCAGCAACCAAGCCAGTGCCATTTGTGCCAAAGATTGTCCACGGTCGAGAGCAATTGTATTGAGTTGCTCTAAGCGAGCCACTACTTCGGGGGTTACTTGACTACTCTTCAAGAAACCATGTGCTTTTGAAGCCCTTGAATCGTTCGGAATACCTTTCAAATACTTGTCCGTTAAAAGCCCCTGAGCCAAAGGCGAAAAAGGAATACAGCCTACGCCCTCACGACCCAATACATCCAACAAACCACCTTCTACCCAACGTTCAAACATGGAATATTTAGGCTGATGAATCAAACAAGGCGTTCCAAGTTGTTTCAAAATAGCGATTGCTTTTTCAGCTTCTTCGGCTTTATAATTTGAAATTCCGACGTACAAAGCCTTGCCCTGTCTGACGATTAAATCTAAAGCTGCCATTGTTTCCTCCAAAGGCGTATTCGGGTCTGGACGATGATGATAAAAAATATCTACATAGTCTAAGCCCATGCGTTTCAAACTTTGGTCGAGACTGGCAACCAAGTATTTTTTTGAACCCCAGTCGCCATAAGGCCCGGGCCACATCAAATATCCAGCTTTGGTAGAAATCACGAGTTCGTCACGATAAGGTGTGAAATCTTTTTTCATAATCACACCAAAATTTTCTTCTGCCGACCCCGGTGGTGGTCCATAATTATTAGCTAAATCAAAATGTGTAATGCCATTATCAAAAGCAGCTTGAAGAATTGCACGATAATTTTCAAATACATCAACACCCCCGAAATTATGCCAAAGCCCTAAAGAAATAGCTGGCAAACGTAAACCGCTATTTCCACAACGGCGATACTCCATCGGGCGTGTACTCGTTTGGTCGTAACGAGCAGGATTTGCTAAATAAGTCATTTAGATTATACTAAAATTGAGTAATAAACGAGGTCAATAATTGCTCAATAAACCTAAACAATCTTTCTAAAGACAAATATTTTGGCTTATCTACACAAATGTAATAGAAAATACAAGAGTGTTATGTTAGGGTTTATCCTTCGTTTCTACATTTTATACTAAAAGTATTTTTGAAGCGATTATTACTATTCGTTTATTTTATAGTACTAATCGCCCATTTTTCAATTTAGCGAAATTTCGCTAAATTGAAAAATGGGCGATTCTAAAAAAATATTTTCTCTTGAATCTGAAAAGATTTGCAAAATAAAACCTAATAATTTCCATTTTACAAAGAATTATCTTTTGTAATAAAACCAAGTATCAGAAAATAATCATTGGCATAAGTATTTATTACTAAAATATTATTTGGTATTTCTTTGGAATTAAGAAATTAACTCCTGTATATTTGTTAAGTAAAGAATAAAACAATAGCGAAAATTCGCTAAAAATTAAATTCTAATTTTCCATGTATTCAAAAATCGTCAATATCGTCCTTGTGATTATTTTACTCAGCCAATCGGCGTGAGACGGGTTGATATTGCTAAATATACCAAGACCTTTCTCACCACAGGAGAAAGGTCTTTTGTTTAACAGCATTTTTGATTCTTAGAAAAATGTAATTTAAGCAGATAAAGTACAAATACTTTTATTCGAATCTGTCAATCAATTGTAAATCATTTATAAAATTTGGTCAAGGCTAAATTTTGAATTAAACATTTCAATACAATGTCTCAAGAACTAAACAAATTCTCAAGAACCCTTACTCAAGAAGTCACCAATCCAGCCGCTAAAGCTATGTTGTACGGAATCGGTCTAAGTACCGAGGATATGCAGAAAGCACAAATTGGTATTGCCAGTACTGGTTATGAAGGCAATACTTGTAATATGCACTTAAACGGATTGTCGGTTCATGTAAAGAAAGGTATTCAAGAAAATGGCATGGTGGGTTTGATATTTCATACAATCGGTGTTTCAGACGGTATGACCAACGGAAACAACGGGATGTCTTATTCTTTACCTTCTCGTGATTTGATTGCAGATTCTATTGAAAACGTAGTGGGAGCTCAGTGGTACGATGGCGTAATTGCCGTAGTAGGTTGTGATAAAAATATGCCTGGTGCAATGATGGCTATTGCACGTTTAAACCGCCCAGCGATGTTGGTGTATGGTGGTACTATTCGTTCTGGAGAGTACAAAGGACAAAAATTAGACATCGTTTCGGCTTTTGAAGCTTTAGGAAAAAAATTCGCAGGAAATATCTCTGATGAAGACTATGAAGGCGTAATTAAAAATGCAATTCCGGGTGCTGGTGCTTGTGGCGGTATGTACACGGCTAATACAATGGCGTCGTCGATGGAAGCAATGGGCTTGACTTTGCCAAACTCTTCATCTTATCCAGCTACTCACGAAGGCAAAAAAGCTGAGTGTTTGGCGATTGGTGCGGCAATGAAAAACTTGTTGGAGAAAAACATTTGCCCACGTGATATTATGACTCGTAAAGCATTTGAAAATGCCATGACATTGGTAATTGCTTTGGGAGGTTCTACCAACGCAGTACTTCACTACTTAGCGATTGCTCGTGCAGCTGAAGTAGATTTTACTTTGAAAGACATTCAAGCAATTTCAGACCGTACTCCACTTATCGCCGACTTGAAGCCTTCTGGAAAATATTATATGGAAGATATGCTTTCAATCGGTGGCGTACCAGCAGTAATGAAATACTTATTACAAGAAGGTTTATTACACGGTGATTGTTTGACGATTACAGGAAAAACTGTTGCCGAAAACTTGGCGGATGTTCCTGAACTTAATTTTGAAACTCAGGGCATCATTAAGCCTTTATCATCGCCAATCAAAGCTACTGGACACTTACAAATTTTATACGGAAACTTAGCCACAGAAGGAGCAGTTGCTAAAATTACTGGAAAAGAAGGTGAGAAATTTGAAGGTGTTGCCAAAGTATGTGAGTGCGAAGAAGAACTTATCGAATGCTTACAAAATGGTGAAATTAAAGAAGGACAAGTAGTGGTGATTCGTAACGAAGGACCAAAAGGTGGTCCGGGTATGCCAGAAATGTTGAAACCTACTTCGGCAGTAATGGGTGCAGGTTTAGGAAATAAAGTAGCGATGATTACTGACGGACGTTTCTCAGGTGGAACACATGGTTTCGTAGTAGGTCACGTCACGCCAGAAGCACAAGTTGGTGGTAATATCGCTTTAGTAAAAGATGGAGATTTGATTACGATTGATGCCGTAAATAACATCCTTCACGTACACGTTTCGGACGAAGAATTGGCAGAAAGACGCAAAGACTGGAAACCAAAACCTTCACCATTCAAACAAGGTGTTTTACGTAAATATGTGAAAAACGTATCCTCAGCAAGCGAAGGCTGTGTAACAGATTTATAGAAGCTCAACACTTCTAACATCCTAAACCATCAACAAATGTATATTGAAGCACTCATTGCAGATTTAGAAAAAAAACTATCATTTCTACTCAGTGGGAAATTCTGGATATGGAAAATCATTTTTGTATCCGTGTTTCTTTTCGTAGTGGTAGATTTTTCAGGAAATCCCAGTAAGCTTATTTATTACCGAGATTTCTACGACAATGAATTTGTAAAAGGAGAATTAGACAGTACTCATGCCATTATCAGAGAACAGTCTATTGACTATTTTGCCTTTTTTAGAAGTGGAAAAGATGCTTCGATTCCTTCTTATAAGCATGAAGCAAAATTGAAGTTTAGACTTTTTCTGCCGACACTGGTACGAATATTCGGACAAAAACATTTCGCCGCTTGGCTTTATGGACTGGCAATAGCTTTAGGATTTTTGTACTTGTACTTGATTACCAAAGTGGTTATTAAGATTCTCGGAGAAAAAGAAAACCGCTTATTGATTTTCTTTTTTATCGCAGGATTCGCCAATTTATATGCTGGAGCAGGTTCGTTTATCTTAGATATTTCACCTTATGGCGATTTTTTTGCGTTCTTGTTTTTACTGCTGAGTGTTTATTTCAAAAATCCCCTTTTGATTTTTGGCTTTTGTCAATTAGCATTTTGGGTAGATGAACGAGCTTTAGTGAATGCCATTTTTGTAATTATCTGGTGGACTTTTAGCATTTTACCTGATAAAGACTTGAAATTCAAAATTTCGACACAAGCATTAGCGACAGCCATTTCTGGGATTTTTTACTTGGGCGTCAGATGGTATTTAACTACAAGTTACAAGCTATACGACACCATTTATATCGGTGAATTTATTAGTACTTTCTACGAAAATATTAAAATGCTTTCATTGAGAGTTTGGTTTGGCTTTGATGGTATGTGGCTACTTATCTTACTGGGTTTAGTCATTTTATATCGAGAAAAGCACTACTTCTTATTAACAGCATTAGCAGGGAGTTTGATTGGCACTATTGCTTTCGCCTTCATTGCTTATGACGTAAACAGAGGGATGTCGTACAGTTACTTAGCCATACTGCTCTCGTTGATGATTTGTAAAAAATACCTTTCAGAGAAAGAGCTAAAGTATCTTTTACTTATTTGTTTTATAGTATCAGTCTTAACGCCTACACTCAATAAATTCAGAGTAGTAGGAGGCTGGCAATTTATGTAGTAATGGTTTGGGCAACAGCCAAAACCATATTCAACAAATCAATCATAAACATGGAAAACTTACAAACCATGACCGTAGAGGAAAAAAAAGCTGAACCTGCAAAATTCTTGACAGGGGCTCAGGCAATCATGCAATGCTTGGTTGAAAACAATGTTAAAACCATTTTTGGTTATCCGGGCGGAGCAATCATGCCTACTTATGATGCTCTCTACGATTATCAAGACCAAATCAAACATATCCTTGTTCGCCACGAACAAGGGGCTGGTCATGCAGCACAAGGCTACGCTCGTATGACGGGCAGAGCTGGTGTAGCAATGGTAACATCTGGCCCAGGTGCTACCAACCTAATGACGCCAATTGCCGATGCTTTGTTAGACTCTACTCCAATGGTTTGTTTAGTTGGTCAAGTAAAAGCAAATTTATTAGGTACAGACGCTTTCCAAGAGTGTGATATTATTGGTATGTCGATGCCTGTGACTAAATGGAATTATCAGATTACAGATGCTAATGAAATTCCTGCTATCATGGCAAAGGCTTTCTATATTGCAGAGTCGGGTCGTCCAGGACCAGTATTATTGGATATTACTCGTACTGCTCAGACAGACCTAATGACGATTCCATTTGAGTACAAGCCTTGTACAGAAATGGTGAGCTATCGCCCAAGACTTGTACCAAAGCAAAACCAAGTAGAAGCCGCTGCTAAATTGATTAATGCAGCACAGAAGCCCTATATTTTTGCAGGACACGGAATTATCATCGCAAATGCTCAAGAAGAATTCGATGCTTTTGTTCGTAAAACGGATATTCCAGTAGCTACTACGCTTTTGGGTATGTCGGCATTACCGACAAATCACCCAAATTATATCGGTTGGTTGGGTATGCACGGAAATTATGGAGCAAATGTTTTAACAGACGAAACAGATTTAGTAATTGCTATCGGTATGCGTTTTGATGACCGTGTTACGGGTGATTTATCAAAATTCATCAAACAAGCAAAAGTAGTTCATATCGACATCGACCCTGCCGAAATCAACAAAAACGTATTTGCGAACGCTCCAGTTGTGGGCGATGCCAAAGAAGCATTAAAAGCTCTTTTGCCATTAGTAAAAGAACGCAAACACGATGCTTGGAAAGCTGAGTTCAAGAAGTATGATGAAGCTGAATTTGAAAAAATCACTAAACGTGATGTTTTCCATGATGGCGATAAAATCAGAATGGGCGAGGCTATTACGATGCTTTCAAACAAAACCAATGGCGAGGCCGTAACTGTAACTGACGTTGGACAGCACCAAATGGTAACCAACCGTTATTATCAATATAATACTTGGAATTCTCTGGTTACTTCTGGTGGTGCAGGTACAATGGGCTTTGCTTTGCCTGCTGCCTTCGGTGCAAAAGCGGGTGCTCCAGAACGTGAAGTAATTGCTATTATTGGTGATGGTGGTTTCCAAATGACACTTCAAGAATTAGGAACAATTGCACAAAGTGGATTACCTGTGAAAATTATTATCTTGAATAATAATTTCTTAGGAATGGTTCGTCAGTGGCAACAATTGTTTTTTGATAAACGCTACTCATTCGTAGAATTACAAAATCCTGATTTTATCACGATTGCCAAAGGTTTTGGTATTGCTGGGCATACCGTTAGCGACAGAGCTAATTTATCTGAATCATTAGATACCCTATTGGCTTCCGACAAACCTTATTTGTTAGAAATCATTTGTGAAAAAGAAGAAAATGTTTTCCCAATGGTGCCAGCGGGAGCAAGTGTTTCAGCCATTAGATTAGAGTAAATTTATTGAGTGAATGAGTGTTTGATGATTGAATGATTTATATAGTTTAAAAATCTTTATTCCAACAATTACTTCGCTCTGCAATTTATTTCTGTTAGCTAAAATCTAAATTTAGAAATTAAAAATGACAACATACACATTATCCGTTTTTACAACCAATACTATTGGTTTGTTGAATCGAATTACCATTATTTTTACAAGGAGAAGATTGAATATCGAATCCTTAAATGTTTGCGAAACCGAACGTAAAGGCGTTTCAAGATTTACGATTGTAATTCGTCACGAAAGCCGTGAGGCAGTTGAAAAGTTAGTTCGCCAAATTCGTAAAGTAGTTGATGTATTGGCAGTTTTTGGTTACTTGGACCACGAAATTGTTTTCAATGAAATCGCTCTTTTCAAATTAGCAACGCCATTGGGCGGTTCGCCTTTGAACATCAAAGAAATTAACCTTGACTGGAATGCGAAAGTAGTTCACTGGGGACTCGACTACGTGGTGATTGAAAAAAACGGTACAGAAACCGAAATCGCAGAATTTTATCAGTACATGAAAAACTGGGAAATTTTGGAATACCTAAAATCAGGAAGAGTAGCCGTAGGAAAAACCGAAAAAGGTTTAGTAGAATACTTGCCTGAGCATGATTGGGAAATTGTGTAGGGTTTTAAGCAGTTAAATCATATAGGCTTTCCTTGAAAATTGTTTTTCAATATTCATTTATAATAAAATCCACTCATGTTGTGGGTGGATTTTTCATTTCATTTGATGCGATTTATTTGAAAAATACAATTTTATTCACAT
>NZ_JAYFUM010000021.1:0-141418 GCF_034929435.1 Arcicella rigui | reverse complement strand
TGTAGATGTGCCTTGGGCATAATAAAACCTCCTGTTTTTTGTGTTTGTCGTAATTCACAAAATAAACAAGGAGGTTTTTATTTGTCAAGTCATACCCAAAATTCGGGATGACTCATGTTTGTATTTTACAATAAAATTTATGCTAAAGCTTTTCTCGCTTCTCCGTCTGGATTATTCACTAAGGCAGGCGTGTCGTCCAGAATCATCGTTTCGCCATTTTGTGTTGTGTAAGGTTTCCAAGTGGGCAATCCGCCACCGTTTGGATTTCCTGTTTTTACAAAATTCAAGAAAGATTTTGCCATTTTTTCCGACAATGCTCTCGGACGTTTTCCTCCGCCTGTATGGGTCAGCATCAAATCGGTATTGTAAAACCAGAAGCAAATATCGTCGCAGTGAAAGGCACGCATTCTACCATCAAAAAGTGGAGGTTGCCAGCCAAACCAAGCCAAATAAACGGGAGCTTTCTGTTGCGATACTTTTGCATCGGCAGTGGCAACAGCATTTTTTCGGTTTGAAAGAATCAATGACCAGATTTCGATTGGACGAGCCTTCGGAAAGTTTTTCGCAAAAGCCTCCACGATTTCCCCTGATTTTGCCCCAAAACGAGGTTCAATTTTCGCTTTTACTTCTGCTAAAGTAATCTTTTCTAAAGCGGCATCCGTTCGGCTTGGGCTTTGCTCGTTAAAAGTTGAACAAATCATCAATGGAATATTACTTGAAAAATGATTGGGGTCGCTAAAAAATGCTTCGCCGTTCAAATACTCTCCATCTGCCACAGGCGAGTAACCTCCTCTTTGTATATTCAAGCGTTTGGCTTCATTACTCATTCTTTCTACGGCTCTATTGGCAATGTCAATGTACTCTCTCCACGGAATTTGTTGTAATTTTTCAATTTCTCCCGGCTTCAAACCTGCTTCCTCCATAATTTCCAAGCCTAATTTTTCAGCATACTCTTTGTTTGAACCTGCCAAAGAACTACCGCTCAAAGCCACTGCTTTATGAAACAAGCCTTTTGCTGAAGGCATATTCATCAAACAAGTAACTTTTGCTCCTCCGCCCGACTGTCCAATAATCGTAACATTGTTTGGGTCGCCACCGAAATTGGCGATGTTATTTTTTACCCATTCCAAAGCTGCTACCATATCTAAACTGCCAACATTTCCAGAAGCTGGGTGTCCGCCTGCGGCTTTGAGATGACTATAACCAAATGGGCCAAGTCGGTGATTGATTGAACAAAAAACTACATTACCGAGTCGAGCAATGTTTTCGCCATGATAACCGTCTTGCTCAATTGCGTTGCCATTGGTAAAACCTCCTCCATGCAACCAAACGATTACAGGGCGTTTTTGTGAATCCAAAGCGGGTGTCCAAACATTTAATTTTAAACAATCTTCCGAAACGTCATCGTAGTTCCAATGGTCAACAAATGAAGCATAAGTATTGGAATAACGTTTTTCCATGATTTGCGGAGCGGTATTTCCCCACCAAAGTGCTGGACGAATGTCTGTCCATGCGGTTGGTTTTTGAGGAGGCATAAAACGGTTTTTGCCCGAAGTATCAGCTCCATAAGGAATACCCAAAAACTGATGAATGCCCCGAAGGATAAAACCACGTACTTTCCCATGCTCTGTACTCGCAATGGCAATATTATCGCCTACGAATAACACTTGGTCATCAGCCGCAGGTTTGGCTGATTTTGTTTCGCTTGCATTCGCTACGGCTTGTTGCGAAATTCCCAAGCCTGCTACTCCGACACCCAACGATTGAATAAAATTACGTCTTGTTGGTTTCATAGTTTTTTTAATATTTGAAAGGTTAAAAATTTAGAAAAATGTTTTAGCCAAATTTTGACATTTGACTTATTGAGGAATAATGCTATTTTTTCTCAATTAAAGAAAAAATATTAATATTTTTATCTGGTATGCGACCAGATAGCTAAATGTTAAGCCAATTTGTGAATTATGAATGATGAGTTATTCAAATATTATTTTGGATTTGGGATTTCTAATTTCGGAAATTGGATAAAATGACTTTGTTTTATAAAATACTTCTAAAAAATCGTTTTTGAGGAAGCCGAAATCCGACACCCGAAATCCGAAATCAATCATTTTCACAATCCTTCGCACAGTACAAATGATGAGTTATGGGAGTCGTTTCGGGTTTATTCATGAAATATGCTTAATTTGCGGACTGTTAGATTGTCCTAACGCACTAAAATTGTCATTTTATTAAAATAATTTCATGTCTGAATTTGCCCCTTGTCCCAAATGTAATAGTGAGTTCACCTATCCAAGCGATTCGCTATTAGTGTGTCCTGAATGTTTTTATGAATGGAATCCTGATGAAGTAGAAGCCGAAGAAGCGGGTTCAAAAATTTTGGATTCGAATGGAAATGAATTGAAAGATGGCGACACCGTAGTTGTTATCAAAGATTTACCCGTAAAAGGTGCTCCGAAAGCCATTAAAGCAGGTACGAAAGTAAAAAATATTCGCCTAACTGATGGCGACCATAATATTGACTGCAAAATTGACGGTTTCGGTGCAATGGCTCTGAAATCTGAATTTGTTAGGAAGGCGTAGTTTTAAGCTATGAGCTTTGAGCTGTGAGCTATGAGCCTTTTTTAATCCAAAATGCTATGTGAAACTTTTTGGCTCATTGCTCATAGCTCATAGCTCAAGGCTCGTAGCTCAAAGCTTTATACGCTCTATCATCCACCCAGAAGCTAAAATCATCATTACAATTGCTCCAGTTTTACGAATAATTGGATAATAAGCTGTTTTTGAAAGAAAAAGTAAAACAGGAAAAGCCAAGACAATAATAAATAATTGCATAAGTTCTATGCCCAAATTGAAGCCCAGAATACTCAATATCATTTGTTGAGTTGAAAGCTGTAAATTCGTCAAAGTCTCAGCAAAAGCCAATCCGTGAATTAATCCGAAACTTCCTGCAATTAATACTTCTCTTTTAGGATAAATAGGGCGATAAGCATGAAAAGCTGAAATTAAAATCGTCACTGCTATTAGTACTTCAATTGGCTTAACGGGCAACTGAATCCATTGTACCGTTCCCAAAAATAAAGTAAGCGAATGTCCAATGGTAAAAGCCGTGACAATCCTGAGTAAATTCAGTAAGCTTGCTTGATAATTATCGGCTTTTCCCCATTGTTTATTCTCTACCAAAAGCATAGCAGGTAAGAGTAAAGTAAGAATAAAAAGTATGTGGTCTGTACCTTCTTGAATGTGTTTGACACCCAACAAAATCATATTTTGTAGTCCTTGCCAAATACTTCCTTGTTGCAAACTGATTTGAAAAGGTTTGATTTTACCCGTCGGAACGTCCAAGTCAATCACGCCAACACTTTGATAAGTAGCATCTTCTGATAAAATTCCCCTTTGCCAATCTTGCTTTACAGCAACTAAAATTTTGTGGCTTGCCACTTGGTGCAAAACAACATCGTAATCAAAATAGAAGTTTCGTAAGTCATAATACTTAGGCGGACTCATCGAAAACTCGACAATCAATTCTTTATAATTTCCCGAAAGACGACTCTGTATCGCATATACTTTCATCGTATCCAATGTTACCGACCATGGTTTTCCATCAAATGTTTTTGGGCGAATATGTTGTAGCAAATAGGCTTTCAAAGTATCGCCCAAACGCTCTACTAATTTTTCTGAATGGTCGTTTACTCCCAAACCAATGGCAGATTGTAATTCATTCAATGGAATCTGAATTTCTCCTGAAATATTTTTTTCATGGATTTTCAAAATTACCATCGAATTAGGCATTGGATGAGCCTGCAAGTCTTGCCACTGGGCGACCTGTAATAACAGAACGAGTAAAAAAAGAAATTTATATTTTTTCATTAATGTTGTTTTGCACAAGTAGTGATACTCTATTTAATATTTACTTTCCAGTCGTTGCTGCATCGAAAATTCTACAAAAATTTCCTCCGCCAAATTTGATGATTTCGTCTTCGTTGAAACCTGTTTTTAACATCGCATCAACAACGGCATAATAAAAACCTACTTTTTGGTCTTGCCAAGCTTCGTTGGTTCTTTCGCCGACACGAGCTTTGGGTTTTTCTTTCGGAGGAGTATTTTCTTTCCCTTGGTTAGGTGCTGGCGGTCTGTATGCTGGCGTTAGTTTGGTATCAGTACCAATACAAACGTGGTCGATGCCTACAATATCAACCAAAGCCCTTACATTTTGGACGTACTCCATCGGCGAATCTGAGAGATGCGTCCAAACGCCAATTACTCCGCCAGCTTCAGCCACAATTTTTGCTTGTTCTTTACTTATGAGTCGTGGTTTCATCATTTTAGCGAAGTTCGCATTTGAGCCTAACTGCGTATCAAGTCCAGTATGTGAAATAATCACAGGTTTGGTCGAGATTTTTAACGCTGCGTTTACGGCATCATTGGTACAATGAGCAAGGTCTATCATGATGCCCAAACGATTGGCTTCTTTGATTACTTCTTCACCAAAAGGAGTAAGTCCACCCCATTTTACAGGATTCGTAAAAATATCACCCAAAGGCACAGAGGCATCGTTGTCGTGTAAAAGTCCAAGATGACGCAAGCCACGCTGATAGGCTTCTTCCAAACGTTCAATTTTTCCTTCCAGAAAATGCCCCCCTTCTACTGATTGAATAACGGTAGCTTGATGCTTTTTATGGGCTGTTTTCAAATCTGAAAGATTCAGCGAGCGTTTCATTTTATTACTTTTCAAGGCATCATCCATGGCGTTTAAACCATTAATAAATCTTTTATAGCCGTCGTCTGGATTTACAAGTTTTTGATAATCAACGGCAAAAGTCATACAAATAGCCGATAAACCAGATTTTTGCAAATCACCTGCTAAATCAATTGCGGGATAAGGTAAGTCGCCCGAAAGTGGCACATCAATATGATTATGTGTATCTACGCCGATGGTTTTTGCTACAATTTTGGCGATACGTGGGCCAATTTCATCCTCTGCCCAAGATAAAAGCGGACTCAACATCATCGTAGTGCCTACGCCAGCCAAAGTAGCTATAAACTTTCTGCGTGACCATTCTTCTTGTGAATTTGCCATATTTTTAATTTTTTAAGGGATTTAAAATTTTAACTAAATCTAAAAAATTAAGTCCGTCGCATACAGATATTTCGCTGTACGTCCGAAAACTACTTATGAACATTTTCACATTGTTTATTTGCAAAGTCCGTCTATCCAAGCAAATAGTTCATTGAGGTCATAATCGCCACTATGCGGTTTATCCCACGGAAATTCCAGATTGGCATCAATACTATTATTTTGTAATGCCGTAGTTAATATCACTGAGATAGCGAGCGAAGTATCTTTGTCTTTAGAGCCATGTCTAATACGCCAGTGTTTAGCATTTGTCGTATTTTTTTGTCCCAAATAATACATGGGATTCATCATTTTCACCAATAACTCATCTACGCTTGAAGCCTCAATACTTGAGTTTTTTTGAGCGAATTCTGTAAAATGTTGTTTATCAATCGTAGCTGAACCAAATAACATATTTTCTCCAGTTGAAAGGTCTAAAGCATCGAAAGCTGGAGGTGTTTTCATTCGCTCCAAATAATTGAGATAAGCTCCAAAATCTAAAGCTGTTACTTTGTTATCTGTAATTTTCAAGAACGAATAGCCTGACATATCTTTTCCTTCATTCAAGACTTTTTGTGCCGATGCAATTACGTAATTGATGACTAAATCTTTAAAACTTCCATTTCCCTCAGCATCCAAAGTCAAGGTTTTTCCCTTCGTATCTTTTAAATTCAAACTATTAACATAAGCAGGAAAAAGTGTTTTTAATTGTGCTGATGCTTTGATTTGTTCGTCGTTCAACACCGAAGGAGCATCGCTACTTTTTGCAGGAGCTGGCCAACCTTTTTTATAAGTATTGATGCCGTTGAACTGCCATTCATAAGCCATGTCAGCGTGGTCTAAATTGGTAATTGGGCAATAAGCAGAAACGGCAAAAATATCATCTGTTGCATTGGCAGCACCCAGTGCTTTTAAATAGGGTTCATAATCTGGATTATTACCCGTTGCTCCAATTAAAGTTGACATAGCACCGCCTGCACTTGTACCATTTGAAATGATTTTATTAGCATCTCCCGGCATCAGTTTGTCATTGAATTTCAAATATCGTACTGCTGCCTTTAAATCTACAATGCCCGCAGGAGCTTTGCCCGTGTATTCACCGTTACTTCCTTTCAAAGTGCGTCCTCTTGCACCAGCCGAAGCTACTACATAGCCTTTTGCCAAAGCGGCAACTACTGTTGAAGGCTTTGCTTGTGGCATGGCTGGCATTCCTTCGGGTCTTCTGTCGCCCATTGGTGGCATTCCATTCATAGGAGGGCGATTTCCACCCATTCCCATTGGCGTTTCTTTGAGGGTAGCAGGCTGTGCAGGCATATAACCGCCTACTTTATTGGGGAAGAAAATCGGAGCTGTGGCGGCGGTATAAGCATTTACTTTTTTTCCTGTGAAGTACTCTTCTGGAATGTAAATATTCATTTTTTGATATAACGTATCTACTGGATTTTCAACATAAATGATATTTTCATACGCTCTTACAATAAAGGTTTTTCCTTCAAAAGTAAGCGTTTGTGAAACATATTTTTGTGCTTGAAAACTAAGGTCTGGCTTTGGGGAAGTAAAAGAACAAAGAGCCAAACTTAGTATGATACAAAAGCTTTTGAGATTTGATTTCATGTTGTGAGTTATTAGAAAAATTTATGGTAATGAAGAATACAAACAGGTTGAATACTTATGATTCAACCTGTTTGTAAATACGTTTTTAAAGAAATGATATTGAAAGCTATTTTGGATTTGGGATTTCTGATTTTTAAAAAATGACCTTATTTTAATAAGGTACTTCAAATGAAAACATTTAATAAATCCGAAATCCGACACCTGAAATCCGACTTCCGAAGTCCGACTTCCGAAGCCCGATTTAATTCGCTCCGTAGTCTGAAAGTCTATCTCTCCAAACAGAGTGTGGGTGATTCGCATTTCTTACGATAATACCTCCTTGCATCGAAAATTCAATCCATACATTTGGACCATCAATCAATACATAATCACCAGAAGCGGTTAAGTCTGTTGAGCCATAGTAAGAGATATAAGTATTATCAATATCAGCCTTGTATTTAGCATAAACGGCGGCGGCGGCTTTATCATCCAAATCGTCGGTATAAGTTTTGATAGCAGCCAATACTAAATCTTTTTGAGCTTGTGTCAGATTTCCCACTTTCACACCCGTTTTGGTTGTAGGGAAGCTACTGTCTTTTTGCGGGCCAGCAATTAAATCATTTTGTGCAGATGAACGTTTGGCAGTACTTAGTTCAGACGAACTCAAGCCTTTCAACATAGCAGACAAAGCTACATGTTCTTGTTGAATAGGATTGTAAGTTACTCCTTTGTAAGTATAAGTAGGGAATGGCTCTGTTGAACGGAACGAAGGTGTTCCACCCGTCATTTTTCCTCCGCTATAAGTATGAATGATAGTGCCATGATGCCCACCAATTTGTAAGCACCACAAGCCTGTTGTACTTGGCGTACCAATGAAGGCAATATAATAATTTCCCGAACCGTAGTCAGAACCACCGCCAATAGAATTCAAGTAATCGTCTGCGGCTAAAATACCTAAGTACTCAGCATTTCCTTCGTTGGTAATTGAGCTTGTCGCTGCTTTTAAAAGGTTGTAAAATGCCGTCCATTGTGCCGTAGAGAAAGTACTTGTCTGTAAACCAACTCTGCCTCGGTATAATCCTTCTGGCAAATTCGACCATTTTTGGGCATGAGCTTTGTTGTAGCTGTCTTGAAGAGCCGTAACCTGTGTAGTAGTAAGTGTAGCCTTAAATGCTTCTGCCATGGCTACAATGTTGCTAATGTCGCTGTCTATCGACCAAGCCGAAGCACTCGTACTTGTACCACCTGTACCAGAACCAGCCGCCGTCACCGTCAAGGACAAAGTACAAGACTGACCACCAACCGAAATGGCAAAGCTTGCTGTTCCGCTGGCATTTGGTGTACCTGTAATGGCAAAAGTAACAGAGCCATCGCCCGATGCCAAAGTACCTGCCGTAAGCGTAGCCGTAAGCCCCGTTACTCCCGACGACGAAACAGCAGTACCAGTGGTGTAAACGCCTCCGTTACCTCCTGTATAAGGTACAGTTGCCGTACCTGTATAAGCTGTGCCAGCAGTAGCTGTACTCGAAAAAGTAGCCGAAGTACAATTCAATGCGGTGACTGATGCCGTAGTTTCTGTGGTAACATCAGTAGTTTCGCAACCAAAGATTAAAAGTACTGTAACAAATACAACACTAAAGATTGAAAGTTTTAGATTCATTTTTTGGTTTATTTTAATTTCCATTACTTTCTAAGAATACGCTCAAGAGAATCTTTGTATTGAAAATTTGGGCTACTTTAGCAGTGAACAGGAAAAAAAGCCAAATGAAACGTCTAAAACTGAGGAAATAATTTGAAGTATTTAGGATTAAGGCAAATTTTGAAACCACTTTTTGAATGGCGTTACTTTTTCTTTGCTGATGATAACGTCAGTGGAGGCAATAGGTTGGGTTTTTACTTTTACTCGACTATTGATATAAGATTGTATTTCGGTAATACTTTCTCTGGAAAGAATATATTGTCTGTTGGCTCTGATAAAATCTTCGGGATTAAGTTGCGTTTCAATATCATCTAATTTAAAATCCATCACAAATTTTCTTCCATCAAACAACTGCCCGTAAACTAATCCATTTTCTATAAAAAAGTAGGCAAAATCTTCGCTTTTGATGGGCAAGAGTTTCCCTCTGAATCTTACCAAAAAGCTTTTTCGATAGGTTTTCTGTAAAAAAGCTTGTTGCTGAATCAGTTCATTCAATAATTCTTCCTTGAATAATTGTTGCCCATGATACTTCTCAATGGCAAATTGCAAAGCATCCGCATCAATGGGTTTTAGTAAATAATCTACACTGTTTAATTTAAAAGCACGAATGGCGTACTCGTCAAAAGCGGTGGTAAAAATAATTGGAGCTTTCAGTTGAATTTGTTCATAAATTTCAAATGAAATGCCATCCGCCAACTGAATATCCGAGAAAATCAATTCTGGACTTTCGTTTTGTTTAAACCATTCAATGCCTTCTTCTACACTTTCAATCGTAGCAAGTATTTCATGGTTAATATTCAGTTGATTCAACATAAATTTCAACTGATTAGCGGCTGCGGGTTCGTCTTCAATAATAACTATTTTCATGGAATCAAGGGTAAAATCACGGTAAATGCTTTGTCTTGTAAAATTTCAATTTCACGTCCGACCAACAATCTAAATCTTTCACTAAGGTTCACCAGCCCAATGCCTGTACCTGCTGAATTGGCTTTTGTGTGAATGGTGTTACTGACGATGATGATTTCTTCGTCTGGTTTTATTTTGATAGTAATCTTTAAAGGCGAATTTGAAGAAATTACATTGTGCTTGATGGCATTTTCGATAAGTAATTGTAAAGAATGCGGAGGAATCCTGAATTTTTCTTTGCCTTCAAGTTTTTGGGTAATTTTTAGGTTTTCACCAAATCGCATTTGTAACAAAAAAATATAATTGTCCATCAAAATCAATTCATCTTTCAAATTCACCATCGTCTGTTCTTGCATACTCAATGAATAACGCAATACTTGCGATAATTTTTGAAGATACAATTGGCTTTTGGCTTTGTCTTCGTTGATTAACCAACTCAGCGTATTCAAGGAATTAAATAAAAAATGAGGATTCAATTGGTTTTTCAGTGCCGATAATTGATTCATCAAGTTTTCTTGTTTCAGTTGTTCGTTTTCCAATAATACTTCATTTTTTCGGTCGGTTTCGGTTAAGAATCTACTGAAAAAATAGTCGATAAGGGCAATCAAAACGCCACGCACTACTACGGTAGAAGTCGTCATCGGGCTTAGTTGAATGATACTTATATTCACCGCCGACAGGATTAAAACAAAGCCAAGAAAAATCAAAAAAGCATAAGTATATTGTTTGCTTTTGGTGATATTGGCATGAGAAGAGCGATACAAAAAATGAATAAGTGCCATCGAATACACAAAACAAAGTAGTAATTGAAGTGTAACATCCGCAATGGCTAAATTGGATTTTGTGATTCTGGGAAGGTTTAGAAAAATAATGGGGAAATTGACGAAAAGAGCGACTAAAAAAGAAACGCCCCAAACGAATTTTCTTATTGAAGGATTTATAAGCATTTTGAAAGATTTAAAAATGCGTCAAATATAGTCTTTTCTATGAATTGCCCATTGAAAATTGAAGTGAACTGGCAAAATTGTCCTTTGAATCTTTTCTTGAAGTTTTTGAGCCTAATTTTTAGGGAAAATTCCTCCGTACCGAGGGCAGAATTTTCCCTTTTATATTTGCCTTATACCAATTTACTTGCTAAAGCCACCAAAACATCCATTCCTTTACTGATATTTTTGATAGCAGTTGCTTTGGCTTCGTTGGATTTTGTGGCGTTTTTAATTTCCTTGATGATGTCTGCCAAATCTTTCTGACTAATGCCTGTTTCAAAAATAATATGTTGAATTTCAGCATCATTGAGTCGGGTTAAACTTGAAATTTGATTGGCAAAATGTGCGTCGGTTGCGGTAGCTGCCTGATTGGCAAGGTCGTCCCAATTGATTTCTGACATGGTGAAAATGCTATTTTTTTAATATTTCGTTGATACTTGTATTCAAATTGCTGGTACTTTTTGCTACACTGCCAGCGTCTTGAATGAAGCCGTCGAGTGTATTACCTAATCTTTCAAAATCAATTTTATTTTTGCTAATATTCGCAAGCTGACCGATAGCTCTTTTGCGTTCATCTTCCAGTTTAGCAGCCGAAGAAAGCAGTGCGGTCATCTGCACACAAGCATTGTCGTACTCGAAATAATCGGTATTTAATTTATCAATAATTTTAATTCGATTGCTTTCAAGTACGTTTTGCATCGAATCTCTTCGGGCATTGATTTTGGGGATAATACTGGCAATAATTTTAGGAAGATTACTTTTATAATCAATCCCTTCTGGAATTTTTTTGACGAAATTTTCTATCAATACAGGCGTGTATTGCTTGATGATAAAAGTATCAATTCTATTCCTTTTTTCATCAAACATTTTGTTGACAAACAAAGTGTTGAGTTCGTGCATTCGTTTGCCTTCGAGCTGAATGGTGTTCATTAAATTGATAGAAGAGATAGGAACTTTGGCACAGGAGCTAAGTATTATACCAAGAACGAAAATTAAAACGTTAGTTTTCATAGACATTTTGTAGGAAAAAAATATTAAAATCACTTAGGAAAATTTTCAATCAAATGTATTGATATTAATCAAAGAATAGGAGTTGTATTTAATTTTTTTTATTTTTTATTAGATAATTTAAAGCCAATAAATAATAAAACGGTAGATACAATTTTCAGATAAACAATTATCTTTATACGAGATTAGTATTGGCTCGTTTCAGTGGGAGATACCTAAACATTTAAGACTATGGAAAGAAGGTATAAAGTTATGGTTGCAAGAGTTTTTCTATTCGCTGTTTTTATTAGTTTATCTCCAATTTCGGTTTTTTCACAACAAGTAAGCCTAAGTCAACTTTTGACGAAGTGGGAGAAATACACACAAACTAAACCAGCCAAACCCGATACTTCTGTTGTTAATTTACTCAACGATATCACTTTAGACTACATGCACACAGCTTCTGATAGTGCTTTTTACTTTGCCCAAAAAGCACTGAGTATGTCTAAAGCCCTAAAATACGAAAAAGGGAAAGCAACAGCTTATGCTTATATTGCTAAAATTCATTATACCAAAGGTAACTACGACCTTTCGTTGAGTTATGCCCTTACGGCTTTGGGCATTAGTAGCCATATCGACTACAAAACGGGTATTGCTTACGCACATAATACTATGGGCGTTATTCACATTGCTCAAAAAAAATACGCTTTAGCATTGCAGGAATTGATGAAAGCCGCCACTTTGAATACTACTTTAAAGAACCAAACAGGGCTATCTGGCAATTATTTCAATGTCGGCTTGTGTTATTTAGAAATGAAATCCGACAGTGCTATTCATTATTTTTTACTTTCCAGAGAAATTAGTATCAAAATTCCAGACCAACACTTGGTAGCCATGGCGAACAATCATCTTGGCGAATATTATTTACAAAAAGGAAAACTCAATACTGCCATTTCGTTTTACTCGTCTATTTTAGAAAATCGTAATTATCAAAACGATTGGGAAGATAGCTTTGCACATACAGGTTTAGCGAAATGTTATTATGCCAAAGGCAATTACAACGAAGCAATCGACCATAGTCAGAAAGGATATTTATTAGCCAAAAAGAGTAACACAAAATGGGACATAGAGCAAGCTTTGGGCGTTTTGTATTTGTCATATAGTGCAGTGGGTGACTCGAAAAATGCCTACAAGTATCTTTTATTAGATAAAATTTATAGTGATAGTCTTTTCAATGAATCAAAAGAAAAAGAAATCAACGCTCTTTATTTAAAACAAAAACAGGCTGAAAACGAAGTATTAAAAAAGAAAAATCAGATTGCCGAAGAAAAAGAAGCCAGCCAAAGAATGCTGATTGTGGTGATTGTATTAATTGCGATTTTATTAATGATTATTGCCATTACGACTTATAGAAATGCCGAACGTATCAAAAGACTGTATAAAATTCTTCAGCGAAAAACGGAGTATATTAGTACTCAGAACGAATTGATTGAACAAAAAAATGATGCTTTGAATGAATCTAATCAGACCAAAGATAGATTATTTTCAATCATCGGGCATGATTTACGAAGTCCCTTTGCTTCTATGCGTGGAGCTTTGGAACTCTTCAATTCGGGAATGTTTGATGAAGACGAAAAGCAAATGATGCTCGATAGAGTATTGGAACAAATGACGGTTACTTCGGCGATGCTCGAAAACCTATTGTCTTGGGCCAACAGTCAGCGAGAAGGTTTGAAAACCAATATCGAACCATTGGTATTAACCGACCTCATCAATGAAATATTAGCGATTTTCAAAAATGTAGCCATTGAAAAAAATATTGTATTGACGCATGTTTTTGATAGCCCCGTAAGTATCAATGCCGACCAAGACCAAATGCACGTAGTGTTTAGAAATCTTGTAGCAAATGCCATAAAATTCACCAAGCCCAATGGCGAAATCTTTATTAGTTATTTAGAAACGGACAAATCCGTAAAAGTATTGGTAAAAGACAACGGTGTAGGGATGTCGGAAGATAAATTAAAACTCATTTTTCAAGAGTCTGGTAAAAGTATATCAACTTACGGCACAAGAAAAGAAAAAGGAATTGGGATTGGTTTGATGTTGGTAAAAAAGTTTGTGGAACTCAATCACGCCACAATTACCGTTGAAAGTAAAGAAAAAGAAGGAACAGTTTTTATCGTTGAATTTATGAAATAGCCTTATAAAATTCATTGAAAATTGAACAAGTAAATGCGTTTTGAAAAAATAACCCCCATTGATAAGCTTCAACCATACATTAAATATTTGGTAATTTCCGAAGCTCAGGAAGAACAGCAGTACAAAGTTTTTCCTTCTACGGCTTTGGTAATGGGTTTTCAGTATAAAGGTAAATTACTTATTTGTAATGCCGAGGACACCAATCCTTTGGCGACTGCGGGCATTACGGGTTTACAAAATACTTTTAAGGTTTTTAAAAATACTTCAAATGTTGGTTCAATATTGGTTTATTTTACCGAAGTTGGCATTTCTTATTTTACAGATTGTCCTGTAAATGAGCTTTTCAACCAAAGTATTGCATTGGATTATTTGTTCGACAAAAACAAAGTAGCCGAAACGGAAGACAGATTAGCCAATGCCCTGACCGATGCAGCAAGAATAAAGATTGTAGAAAAGTTTTTATTAAACGAAATCAAAGAAAGAAAAGAAGATTTATTGATAATAGAGGCATTAAAACTTATTTATGCTTCTAAAGGCACAATCAAGATTCAAGAAATCAATGAAAAATTAGCCATCAGCCAAAGTCCATTTGAAAAGAGATTTAGAAAATTAATAGGTACTTCGCCCAAAAAATTTGCTTCCATCGTCCGTTTTTATGCTGTTCTTGATGATTTGAATACGCCAAAAACACTCACAGAAATTGCTTACGAAAATAACTTTTTCGACCAAGCCCACTTCATTAAAGACTTCAAAGTATTTACAGGAGAAAGTCCTGAACATTTCAAAAAAAAATCATAAAAACGATTTTTTACAATTTCAAGCCTTTAGTTCTTTGCAGTTTTGTAACATCATTAAAGACAACATTTGTCGGTCTTTAACAAACCTAAATTCACATTCAACCATGATGTTTACAATCGAACAAATCAAAGAAGCACACTCAAAAGTGAAATCTGGAGCAGATTTTCCAAAGTACATTCAAGCATTGGCACAATTAGGCGTGCGTACTTATGAAGCTTATGTTTCAGACGGGCATACTGTTTATAAAAATGCCGAAGGTACTTCTGTCGCTTCCGGCAAAAAATATGAAGTTATGCCAATTGCAGAGGAAAGTAAGCCCAAAGAGTTTATAGCATATTTAAAAGCCCATCAAGCAGGCGAAACCGATTATCCAACTTTCTGTTTACACTGTGCCATCACAGGCATAAAAAAATGGGAAGTATCTATTGATGCCATGACTTGTACTTATTTTGATAAAGCTGGGAATGAAATTTTAGTAGAAAATATCCCAATGGCATAAATTAGTCTGCCTCGACCACGAGCGTTTCTTGAAGAATACATTTCAATCAAGAAACGCTTTTTTATTTTATCGTTTTTTCGGAGTAAATTGAATAGAATTATTGAAGGTTATTTTTGTATAAAAACAGCGAAAATGCGTAAGATTATTGTAATAGGCAGTTCAAATACGGATATGGTTGTCAGAGTCCCTAAACTACCTTTACCGGGTGAAACGGTTTTAGGAGGGGATTTTTTGATGAATCTTGGTGGCAAAGGGGCAAACCAAGCTGTTACAACGGCAAGATTAGCTTGTCCGACTGTGTTTATTAGTAAAGTAGGGGAGGATGTTTTCGGTAGAATGGCTTTAGAACAGTTTGACAAAGAAGGTATTCAAACTGACTTTGTTTTTACTGATAGCCAACATCCTTCGGGCGTAGCATTAATCAATGTAGATAGGCGAGGAGAAAATTGTATTTCGGTAGCTTCTGGAGCAAATGCTTCGCTTTTGCCTGCGGATATTGACAAAGCCGCCGCTGTTTTTGGAAGTGATGATATTATTTTGATGCAATTGGAAATACCATTACAAACGATAGAGTATGTAGTAAATAAATTTCATAAAACGGGTGCTACTATTATGCTAAATCCTGCTCCTGCCACACAAATCAATATTGAAACTTTACGGAATATTACTATCATTACTCCCAACGAAACAGAAGTAGAAACCATTACGGGGGTTTGTGTACAAACAGAAGAAGGTTTGCGAGAAGCCGCTTCGACGCTGAAAGAAACAGGAATAAAAAATGTGGTAATAACAAGGGGGGCAAAAGGAGCTTATGTGTTATCGGATGAATTTGAAGGAATAGTTCCTGCACAGAAAGTAAAAGCTGTGGACACTACCGCCGCTGGCGATTGTTTTAATGGAGCATTAGCCGTGGCTCTGCTTGAACAAAAAACTTTAAAAAGTGCCGTTGAATTTGCCAATAAAGCGGCAGCTTTGGCGGTGCAGAAAATGGGTGCTCAGTCGTCGATTCCTTACCGAAGAGAGTTAGATATATGATTCAAAGGATTGTTTGCCAATAATTTAACGCTTGAAAATAAACCAAAAACAATGAAAAGAATAATTTTATTACTATGCTTCATCGCAAGTGTGAGCGTAGCTTTTGCTCAAAACTCCAAAACGATTACTTTCAGTAAAACAGAATTACAAAACAGAATTAAAGGCGGTTGGGCAGGACAAACCATTGGCGTAACTTTTGGCGGCCCGATGGAATTTAAGTACAACGGAACAATCATCAACGAGTATCAGCCAGTGCCTTGGTACGATGGTTATTTAAAGAAAACCATGTTGGAAAATCCCGGTTTGTACGATGATTTGTACATGGATTTAACCTTTGTAGAAGTATTTGAAAGAGAAGGTTTAGATGCTCCGGTGGCTTCTCATGCCAAAGCTTATGCCAATGCAGGTTATGCCCTTTGGCACGCCAACCAAGTAGGAAGAAATAATATTTTGAATGGCATGATGCCTCCTGCTTCGGGTTATTGGGAAAATAATCCTCATGCTGATTGCATCGACTACCAAATTGAATGTGATTTTGCAGGTTTGATGTCGCCTGCAATGCCTAATGCAGCTTCAAAGATTTCAGATAAAATCGGTCATATTATGAATTATGGCGATGGATATTATGGGGGAGTATATTTAGGAGCGTGCTATACTTTGGCTTTTGTTTCAAAAGACATTCGCTACATTGTTCAAGAAGCTTTGAAAACGATTCCTAAAGAAAGTAATTATTATAAATGTATTGCCGACGTAATTAAATGGCATAAAATGTACCCGAACGATTGGAAGAAAACTTGGTACGAAATCCAGAACAAGTGGTCGCAAGATATTGGTTGTCCTGATGGCGTTTTCGCTCCTTTTAATATTGATGCAACCATCAATTCGGCTTATGTGGTAGTGGGTTTGCTGTATGGTAACGGAGATTTTACCAAAACAATGGAAATAACTACTCGTTGCGGACAAGATGCAGACTGTAATCCGTCGTCGGCTGGTGGAATTTTAGGGACAATGTTGGGCTATGATGCCATTCCCGCTTATTGGAAAATGGGTTTAAAAGAAGCTGAATCTATTGATTTTAAATATACTTCTACTTCTTTGAACAAGGTGTATGAAGTAGGTTTTCAGCAAGCTTTACAAAATATAGAACGCAATGGCGGAAAGGTTTTGAAAGAATCTGTCATTATTCCTTTACAAACGCCTGTGGCAGTGAAGTACGAAAAAAGTTTTGAAAATACTTATCCTGTTGATAGAAAGTACGTGTATCAGTCTTTGAAAGATGAATATACTTTTGATTTTGAAGGAACAGGTTTTGTGGTAAAAGGAGAAACAGCAAAATGGGCTTCAACGAGTACTTTTCAGTTTGAAATGGAAGTTTGGGTAGATGGCAAATTGTTTGAAACAGCGAAGTTACCTACTTCATTTACAACTCGCCGACATGAACTTACTTGGAAATATTTATTGACCAAAGGAAAGCATACTGTAAAACTAAAATTGCTTAACCCAAGTACTGAACACGATTGTAGAATGACAGATATTTTGATTTACAACGACCAACCAAATGGAGCAGCGAATGAAACTGTTTTTAGATTTGGGCAGCCTGTTAGGAAATAAGCTTATTAAGCTTTGAGCCTTGAGCTTTTTTTAGCAAAATGCTTTAGCTATGAGCCTTGAGCTTTGAGTTTTTAAGCTTATTGATTATTTTTCTTAAAAAAATCAAGGCTCATAACTCACAGCTCAAGGCTCACTGCTTACAGCTAAGAAGCATACTCTTCAATTGGCAAACAGCTACAAACTAAGTTTCTATCACCAAAAGCAGAATCAATTCTTGAAACCGCTGGCCAGAATTTAGCAGCTTTTACGTAAGGAAGTGGGAAAACTGCTTTCTCACGAGAGTAAGGTCTGTTCCATTCTTCTGATAAAACTACTGATTGCGTATGCGGAGCGTGTTTTAAAACATTGTTTACTTTATCAGCAACACCGTTTTCTACTTCACGAATTTCTTCACGAATTGAAATCATGGCATCACAGAAACGGTCTAATTCTGCTTTAGATTCTGATTCTGTTGGTTCAATCATCAACGTTCCTGCTACTGGGAAAGAAAGCGTTGGAGCGTGGAAACCATAATCCATCAAACGTTTGGCAATGTCTTCTGCCTCGACACCTGCTGAAATTTTTAATGGACGACAATCCAAAATCATTTCATGGGCACAACGTCCTTCTGAACCTGTATAAAGTACTGGATAATGTCCTTCTAAACGTGCTTTGATATAATTGGCATTCAAAATGGCTGTTTCCGTAGCACGTCTTAAACCGTCACCGCCCATCATGGCAATATAAGCATAAGAAATAGTAAGGATTGAAGCCGAGCCAAATTGAGCCGCTGAAACCGCAGAAATACCTAATTCACCACCAGTATCTTTTACTACGGCATGACTTGGTAAGAAAGGTGCTAATTGTTTCGCCACACCAATTGGTCCCATTCCCGGACCACCACCACCGTGAGGAATACAGAATGTTTTATGAAGGTTTAAGTGACAAACGTCAGCACCGATTGTTGCAGGCGAAGTTAAACCTACTTGTGCGTTCATGTTTGCACCGTCCATATATACTTGTCCACCAAATTCGTGAATCATCGCACAAATTTCTTTGATTGATTCTTCAAAAACACCGTGTGTAGATGGGTACGTTACCATCAAACAAGAAAGGTTTTCAGCGTATTGTTCAGCTTTTTCTCTTAAATCTGCAAGGTCGATATTTCCATTTTCATCACATTTCGTAACCACTACTTTCATCCCTGCCATTACCGCCGACGCTGGATTAGTTCCGTGTGCCGACGATGGAATTAAAGCAATGTTTCTATGAGCATCGCCACGAGATTCGTGATAAGCACGAATGACCATCAAACCTGCATATTCGCCCTGAGCTCCAGAATTTGGTTGGAACGACATTGCCGAGAATCCAGTGATTTCGCAAAGCCATTCGTTCAAATCTTTAATCATTTGCAAATAGCCACTTACTTGATTTTTTGGAGCGAATGGATGAACATTGCCAAACTCTGCCCAAGTAACTGGAATCATTTCGGTTGTAGCATTCAATTTCATCGTACAAGAACCCAAAGCAATCATCGAATGAACCATTGATAAATCTTTGTTTTCTAATGCTTTCAAATAACGAAGCATTTCATGTTCTGAATGGTAGCTGTTGAAAACTGGATGCGTCAAGAAAGTAGAACTACGCTTGAGCGATTCAGGGAAAGCATAATCTACTTGGTCGAAAAGTGAAGATAATTCTACTTCTTTTCTACCGATTTTTTCAAAAATATAAATAATCGTTTCTACGTCTTCAACCGTGCAAGTTTCGTCTAACGAGATTCCGATGTAATTATAATCTTCATAATAACGGAAGTTCACGCCATTGGCTACGGCTTCCATTTTCAAACGTTTTTCGTTATCGCCTACTTTTACTTTGATGGTATCGAAGTATGAATCTGTTTCGATTTCATAACCCAATTTTTCTAAAGCTAAAGCGGTCAATTTCGTTAATCCGTGTACTCTTTCTGCAATGGCTTTCAAGCCTTCTGGCCCGTGATAAATCGCATAAGCCGAAGCCATTACTGATAATAATACTTGTGCTGTACAAATATTTGAAGTAGCTTTTTCACGACGAATATGCTGTTCACGAGTTTGTAAAGCCATTCTTAAAGCACGATTTCCTTCCGCATCAACCGATACGCCGATGATACGACCCGGAATCTGACGTTTGAAATCATCTTTCGTGGCAAAGAAAGCAGCGTGTGGTCCACCAAAGCCCATCGGAACGCCAAAACGCTGAGAAGTACCAATTACTACATCAGCACCCATTTCGCCCGGCGACTTCAATAAAGTAAGTGCCAACAAATCTGCCGCTACTACTACATTAATGCCTAATTCATGTGCCGAAGCAATGAGGTCGGTATAATCAAAAATCTGTCCATCAGTAGCAGGATATTGGAGTACTAAAGCATAGATTTCTTCTTGTGTTAAGTCAACCGTGCGGTGGTCGCCGATTAATACTTTGATTCCCAAAGGCAAAGCTCTGGTTTTAAGCACATCAATCGTTTGTGGATGACAGTGTTCTGAAACAAAAATCGTTTCTGATTTTTTCTTCAAACCTTTTCTTTGTCCGTGGAGCATCGTCATCGCTTCTGCCGCAGCCGTACCTTCGTCTAATAAAGAAGCGTTGGCGATTTCCATTCCAGTCAAATCCATGATCATGGTTTGGTAATTCAACAACATTTCTAAACGACCTTGAGCGATTTCCGCTTGATAAGGCGTGTAAGCAGTGTACCAAGCAGGGTTTTCAAGAATATTTCTTAAAATAACCGCTGGCGTATGAGTATCGTAATAGCCCATACCAATATGGGACTTGTAAGTGTCGTTCAATTGCGACAGTTTCTTGAAATCTTTCAAAAATTTGGCTTCTGATTTCGCCTGTGGAAGATTCAATGGACGGGGTAAATGAATGGCAGCAGGAACAGTTTGATTGATGAGTGTTTCGATAGAATCTACCCCAATAATATTAAGCATTGCTTGACGGTCAGCTACATTAGAATTGTTGTGACGATTCTCGAATTTTTCTTGATACTGAAAGTTTATTTTCATTTTTGGAAGGAAAGTAGTCTTTTTACTTTAATGATGTCGCAAATTTAATGATTATTTATTGGAAACACGAATGATAAATGTTGCTTGAATAAATTAACAATTAGGAATATGCTTGGATGAATACTCTGACAAACAGAGCGTTGAAGAAAATTGTTTTAAACCGAATTATGAACGAATTAATGAAAAGATAATCTTTGAATTGTACAAAAAGTGTTTTCTTCTTTTCTTAAAAAGTATAAGTATTAATATTTAAAGATAATGTTGAACTATGTAGTTTTTTCTATAAATTGTAAGAAAAACATCTCAACAAATGTCTGAAATTATCATCGACCAAGCCGCCCAAATTCGTGCGGGCGAAGAAATACATCTTGGCAAACTCTCTGCTTATTTAAGTAATCAAAAACTGAATATTGACGGTATTCTTGAGATAAAACAATTCCCCGGCGGTTTTTCAAATCTTACTTATTTATTGAAAACAACTCAAGCCGACTACGTTTTGCGTCGTCCGCCTGTGGGAGCAAGTATCAAATCTGCCCACGATATGTCCCGAGAATTTAAGGTTTTGTCCTTGCTCAAACCACATTACGACAAAGTACCTTCGGTGATACATTTCTGCGATGACGAAAGTATTATTGGCTCGCCTTTTTATTTAATGGAAAAAATTGAAGGCGTAATTTTCAGAGGAAAAGATGCCCAGAAAAATCTTTTGACAGAAGTACAAATGCGAAAATTGTCTGAAAACCTAATTGATAATTTGGCAAACTTACACCTTTTAGACATTGAAAAAACAGGATTGATTCAACTCGGGAAACCAGAAGGTTACGTTCGCCGACAAGTAGAAGGTTGGATTCAGCGTTATGAAAAAGCCAAAACCGCAGAAGTACCACAAATGGAAGAAATTGCTACATGGCTTCAACAAAATTTCCCGAAAGAACAGCCACCAGCCTTTTTACATAATGATTATAAGTACGATAATGTGTTGCTGAATCCACAAAACCTAACAGAAATTATGGCAGTATTGGACTGGGAAATGGCAACAGTCGGCGACCCGCTGATGGATTTAGGAGCAAGTCTCGCGTATTGGAGCGAAGCCAAAGATGGCGATTTTCTGAAATCTTTCAATATTACTTGGCTCGAAGGAAACCTCAGCAGACAAGAAGTAGTAGAAAGATACGCTTTGAAAACTGGGCGAGATGTATCGCAAATACTTTTTTATTACGTTTTTGGTTTATACAAAAACATCGTGATTATGCAACAAATTTATGCACGCTGGAAAGCAGGCATTAGCAAAGACGCACGTTTTGGGAAACTGATTTTTGGCATAGAAGAATTACAAAAAATGGCAACTAAGGCACTCAGTAACACTGGTTTTTAACCAGTAGGTAAATAGAAAAAACTTATAGCGGTAGCTTTTGCAGTTACCGCTACATGATAATTTCGGAATGAAATTTTTATAAAATTAAGCCTTCAAAAATTCAGCACTAAAGATGAGTGTAAGCGAAATACCTGCCACCGCACTTGAGAGAATCAAATTCCAATCATGTTTTTTAACATTGAGTAAATCCAACATCAAAGAACTAAGCAATAACGAAGCCGCTACAATCAGGAGTTGACCAACTTCCAAACCCAAATTAAAAGAAAGAAGCGGTTGCCAGATACTTTCCTCTTTGCCCAATAAACTTCTCAGGTAATTTGAAAAGCCCATTCCATGAATGAGTCCAAAAATCATTGCCATTGGATAACGAAGCGAAGAAGATTGTTCTTTTTGAGACGAGCGTTCGGCAGATTTATGAAAAAGATTGATGATACAAGTGAAGAAGATAGTGATAGGAATCAGGAACTCGATGAATTTTGTACTATAAGTGATTAATTGAAGGGTAGCTAAGGCAAGCGTAAGGGAGTGTCCAATCGTAAAAGCGGTGACTAAATAAGCTACCTTTTTAAGGTCTTTCAGTCGGAAGATGGCACACAGGGCTACTACAAACAGTATATGGTCGTAGCCATTAACATCGGTAATATGTTGAAAACCGAGTTGAAAAAAAGTGAAAAAATCAGACATTTTGTAAGAATTTAAGAGAATATTATAGTGGTTTTTATAAAAAAAGCGTCAAGAACTTTCTCATTTTTGAAGAATAAGAAAATTCTTAACGCTACAATTTTACAAAAAAATATTGAAAATGCTCTTAAAGTCTGTGCTAATTCGGGATATGGACTACACCTGATGAGCGAAAACAGACGTTTCTTCTGTTTTCATAAACGATAAATCAATTTTCACTTGAGGCAATAATTCATCTTCCAACAATCTTGCCCATTCGTTCATATACAAAACTACGTCAGCCCGCACATTATGGCGTAATTCATAACGCTTCTCCACAGGAATTCTATCCAATACTCTTTTATCAGAAAGGCGTTCCAAGTTTTGCAAATCACTTGTTGTTAAACCATAATTCAGTAAATCAGCGATGAGTAAATCCATAGGCAAACCACTTGTAGGGCAAAACTCTTCTACCTGTTCACGCCAGTCACCACGTCCTTGCATCGCAAATTGGTGGATTTCTGCTTTGGTAAGTTTAGTAAGTTCCTGAGCTAAATTTCCGCAATTACAACTACCCATGTGTCCCCATTGATAAGCTGCACCCTTCGCCAACTTCTCAGCCGTTCTACGAAGAGCATTGATTAATTCTGCATTTGCGTGTGCCATGTTGATATGTTTTTAATTTTGTTAAAATCTATTCTAAGATAAACAATTTCTAATGCGAGGATAACCTATCGTACAAGAAATTTGTTTTAGACTTGCTTTTAAATTTGTAATTTCGGTAAAACAAAAATCTATAACCATGCTACCAATCGCATTAAAATCATTTCATATTAAAAATTACAGAGGAATTATTGATACACAAATTGATAATATTCCTGATAATACACAATGGATTTTTTTAACAGGTGAAAATGGATTTGGAAAGACTTCGGTTTTGCAGGCTTTGGCTCAAGGTTTTTTGCCTTCTAAATTTTTACAAGAAAATAAAGTCGTTTACACTCATAATAGTTTCCCTTTTGAAAATGGTAACTCTCCTTTTCTTAACTTAAAAGAAGGAAAAACAGAGGCAGTTTTTAAAAAATCAATAGTAGGATATGGCTCTGCAAGACTGAAATCAAGTGATGATGAAAAAGATGTCTTACAGTATGGCGGATATTCCTCATTATTTTCTACAACAACATTGTTTAGGATGGATATGTTATTTAAAAATTGGTATAAGGAATATCCAGAAGGAAAACAGAGGTTAGAACTTATTTTTAAAACATTACTACCGAATGTAAACTCAATTGAAGTAGAATTTAATAACACGAACAAACTATTAGAGGTAAAGTATTATGAAAAAGATGGAGAAGGTTATAGTTATAACGAAGGTGTTCCTTTTGACCAATTAGCGGCTGGTTACAGAAATATTATCGGTATGATTGGGGATATGATATTTAGACTTTCCTTAGAACAAGATGTTGAAGACTACAAAGATTTAGAAGGCATTGTCCTAATCGACGAAATAGAACTACATCTGCACCCCAAATACCAAAAACTATTTGTAGAGAAACTCACGGAATTATTTCCTAAAATTCAGTTTATTGTTTCAACCCATAGTCCAATTCCTTTGTTGGGAGCACCCAAAAATTCTGTCATTATCAATGTTTCCCGAACAAAAGAAGAAGGCATCAAAGCTGAATTATTAGATATAGACTTTAGTGTACTTACACCCAATACGATTTTAAGCTCGCCAATTTTTGGTTTTCAAGACTTAATTCCTGATAGTAAAAGCAATGATAAGATGATTAGGACGGAGGATACTTATAAAGAAGTATTATTTCACGACCAGTTAGATAAACAGATAGATGAGTTTTTGACCGAAGAAAATAAACAAGAATTGTTAGACCTATTAAAAGTGAAATAACAATGCGGAAAGTAGTTAAAGACTTAGAAAACATACCTACACCATTGGTCAGTCAAGATGCTATTGATAGTTTACAAACCATTATTGACACAAAAGATAAAGACTTTATTAAATCTGATATTTATAGAGGAAAATATCTTAAAACAGACGGAAGTAAAGGAGATGCTGTGGTAGAAAAATTGGATGAAATCTATCATGGGAAATGTGCCTATTGTGAAGAACGAACTTCAATTTACATTGAACATTATCGCCCAAAAGGTAGAGTAATAAAGACTAATCATGGAGGATATTATTGGTTATGTTATGAATGGACAAACCTACTACCCACTTGCCATGAATGCAATAAAATTGGTGGAGGTAAAGCAGACCAATTTCCTGTAAAGAATAAACATTTCACGTTTGAAGACTGTAATACAAATCAAAAGTTAGATGCTGCCAAAGTAAAAGCTACTTATTTAAACCAACATGAAGCTCCTTTTTTACTTCATCCAGAAATAGATGAACCCAAAAATTTTTTGGCTTTTGAAATAGAGCCAAATAAAAAAGGGATTTTAATGCTAGGACTTGATGGAATAAATGGAAGAGGATTTAGTACAGTTAATATTTGTAATCTGAATCGTACACCTCTTTTATTGAACAGATTAGACTATATAAATGACTTTGTAAGTAATAGTATCAAAAAGATATTAGGAAAATATTCCAAAGGGAGTATTTCAAAAGAAATATTCAAGGCAGAAATGAAAGAACTTTTTGAAGATTTAGACAAAGGAAAAGCAGATGCTACAAAAACGTTTACGCTACTAAGGTGGTTTGTAATGGAAAGTATTGAAAATTTCCAAAAACTTGTCATTCCGAATTTACCAATAAAAGAGCAAGAAATTGTCCTTGCTTATTTCCAAGCCTATAAAAATGGCGATTTGTAAGTTTTTTCACTAAATTCGTACAGTAAATCTATTCACTTCAATCTAAAAATCAACATGAGAGGTAGCTTAAAGCTCATTACTGGTTTGTTGGTTGCTGCTTGTTCACAAATGGCAACGGCTCAACAAGCACCCACCAACCCTTACAATGGCAACAAACGTTTTGAACAATTAGAAACAATTTTGCCTACTCCAAACACTTATCGTACTGCTTCGGGTAGCCCCGGAAAAGAATATTGGCAACAACGTGCTGATTATGACATCAAAGCGGAATTGGATGATGTAGAACGCAAAATTACGGGTACTGAAACCATTACTTATTACAACCAATCACCTGATGAATTGCCGTACTTATGGTTACAATTAGACCAAAATTTATTTAAAAAAGATGCTATCGGAGCAAATACAAGAACTGGTGGAATTGCAGGGCAAGCGTCTTTCCAACAATTCAAGGATTTAACTGATACAAAACAGTATGGGTACAATATTTTATCGGTGAAAGATGCCAAAGGAAATCCTTTGAAGCATACAATTAACCATACGATGATGAGAATTGATTTGCCTACTCCTTTAAAATCAGGGGCTTCGGTTTCGTTCTCTATCGACTGGAATTATTTAATTACTGAATATTACGGTCGTTCGGGTTATGAGTTTTTTGCCAAAGATGGTAATGTAAATTACTTCATCGCTCACTGGTTTCCACGCATGGCGGTTTACAATGACGTTTACGGCTGGCAACACAAACAGTTTTTAGGTCAAGGTGAATTTACCCTTACTTTCGGAAACTATAAAGTGGCTTTAACTGTACCAAACGACCACGTGGTAGGTGCTTCGGGAGAATTACAAAACCCTGCACAAGTACTTTCGGCTGAACAATTAAAACGTTTGGAAAAAGCAAAAACTGCTACTCGTCCAGTGTTAATTGTTTCGCAAGAAGAAGCTGAAAAGGCTGAAAAAGGCAAACCAACAGGCAAGAAAACTTGGATTTTCAAAGCGGATAATGTTCGTGACTTTGCTTTTGCAAGTTCTCGTAAATTTATTTGGGATGCCATGCAAGTAGATGTTGAAGGCAAAAAAGTGTGGGCGATGTCTTTATATCCAAAAGAAGGAAACCCACTTTGGGGACAATACTCTACGATGGTGGTAGCTCATACGCTTCGTTCGTATTCAAAACATACCGTAGCATATCCTTATCCTGTGGCATATTCTTGTCATTCTACTTCGGGTGGCGGTATGGAGTATCCAATGATTTCATTCAACGGTGGTCGCCCAGAAGCTGATGGTACTTATTCTGAACAAGTAAAAGCTGGTATGATTGGCGTAATTATTCACGAGGTTGGTCATAACTTCTTCCCTATGATTATCAACTCAGACGAGCGTCAATGGTCATGGATGGACGAAGGTTTGAATACTTTCTGTCAGTATTTAGCAGAACAAGAATGGGATAGAGATTTCCCTTCTCGCCGTGGCGAAGCTCAGTACATTGTTCCTTACATGAAAACTGACCCAACGCAACAAGTACCTATTATGACGAACTCAGAAAATATCATGGCTTTTGGTCCGAATGCTTATGCAAAACCAGCCACAGCTTTGAATATTTTGCGTGAAACAGTAATGGGACGTGAATTATTCGACCATGCTTTCAAAGAGTACGCTCGTCGTTGGGCATTCAAACAGCCTTATCCTGCGGATTTCTTCCGTACTATGGAAGATGCTTCTGGCGTTGACTTAGACTGGTTCTGGAAAGGTTGGTTCTATGGTGTTGAGCCTGTAAACCAATCACTTGAAACCGTAGAATGGTTTGGTATTGATAACGTTGACCCTGTGGCAAAAAGCGAAGCAGCTAAAAAAGAAGCAGAAGCAAAACGCCAAACGATGAGTAACATTCGTAACAAAACTGATATTCCGAAAACAGTAGTAGAAGAAAATCCAGACATGAGAGACTTTTATAACTCTTACGACCGTTTTGCTACTTCTGAAGCTGATAAAAAGAAATTTGAGCAAACAATGGCTTCACTTTCGGAAGACGAAAAGAAATTGGTGAATTCAAACAAAAACTTCTACGTATTGAATGTAAAAAATAAAGGAGGTTTACCAATGCCTGTAATTGTAAAAGCAAATTACGAAGACGGAACAAGCGAAGTTTTCAGATACCCTGCTGAAATCTGGCGTTTGAACGACAAGGAAATTAAAAAGGTAATTCCTACTGATAAAAAAGTAAGTAAATGGACATTAGACCCATTCTTGGAAATTGCTGATATCGAAACAGAAGACAATGTTTTCCCAAGAGAACCAGAGCAACCAAGTCGTTTCCAAGTATTCAAAGCACAGCGTCAGCCACAGCCAAACCCAATGCAACAACAGCAAAAAGCTGGTGCTGTACAAGGAGCTAAAAACTAAGACGCATAGTATTAATATAGATTTGCAAGCGACTCAATGATATTTCGTTGAGTCGCTTTTTTTATGTGCCATCCATTTCTTTTTGCTTTTGATACTTCCCCAATTAAACAGATATTTTGTTTTACCTTTGTAATATGGAAAGTAATCAAACAACAGCACAAATCCTTCAAAATTTAGGGATTGACACTTTAAATCCGATGCAAGAGGCGGCTCAGAAAGCCATCTTAAACGATAGAAATGTACTTTTAGTTTCGCCAACGGGTTCAGGAAAAACCATTGGTTTTTTATTGCCTATTTTACAATTATTAAAACCCGATGTACCTTTTGTACAATGTTTAATTCTTACGCCTTCTCGTGAATTGGCTTCACAAATCGAACAAGTTTGGAAGAAAATGTCCACAGGTTATAAAGTAAATGTATGCTATGGCGGGCATGATGTGGCTACTGAAATCAAAAATCTAAGCAATCCGCCAGCAGTACTTATTGGTACACCCGGACGAATTGCCGACCATATTACTCGTAGGTCATTTAACTTGGATGGAATCAAAACTTTGGTATTGGATGAATTTGACAAATCTCTCGACCTTGGTTTTCACGACCAAATGTCGTTTATCATTGGCGGTTTACGCAAACTCAACAAAAGAGTATTGGTTTCTGCGACCAAAGGCATCAAAATTCCAGATTTTACAGGCGTTTCTTCGCCAACTTTATTGAATTTTATTCCAGAAGATAAAGTAGCCGAAGGCTTGGTAATGAAAGTGGTGATTTCAGAACAAAAAGATAAAATAGACGCTTTATTTAATTTGATTTGTTCATTAAATTCAGAATCTGCTATCATTTTCCTGAACCACAGAGAGGCCGCAGAACGTACTTGTGAATTGTTACAAGAAATGGGCATTTATGCGATTTTCTATCATGGTGGAATGGATCAAGATGACCGAGAACGTGCTTTGATTCAGTTCAGAAATGGGAGTGTTCGTTACTTAGTTACAACAGATTTGGCTGCTCGTGGTTTGGATATTCCAGAAATGAAGCACGTAATTCATTATCATTTGCCATTACAAGCACATGAATTTATTCATAGAAACGGTAGAACCGCACGTATGAATGCAGAAGGAACATCGTACTTGATTTTTCATCGCAACGAACATCGTCCAGCTTATGTAGAAGATAATTTAGAAGAATTGGAAGTTGCAGAAAACCTTCCATTGCCAAAAGCTCCAGAGTTTTTAACGATTTACATTAGTGGAGGAAAGAAAAACAAGTTGAATAAAGTTGACATTGTAGGTTTTTTCTCGCAAAAAGGCAAACTCGAAAAAGGCGATTTAGGACTGATAGAAGTAAAAGATTTCACTTCATTCGCTGCCGTAAAAAAAGAAAAAGTAAAAGAATTACTCCAGACCATTCGTGATGAAAAAATGAAAGGAAAGAAGTATAAAATTGAAGTGGCGAGATAGGTTTTTGTAGGTAGTAGTGAGATGAGAATATATTATAAATGACTAACTTTCATTAAGTATTCCATTCGTTTAAAACTAAAATTATGATAATCAGAATTAAAATAAATGGCTTTAAGAGTTTAATAGATACTGAATTATATTTTGGTCCATTCACTTGTATCGCTGGAGCTAATGCAATAGGGAAATCTAATTTCTTTGATGCTCTGAGTTTTCTTTCTAAACTTTCAGATAATACGACACTTTTTGCTGCTAAAACAGTTAGAAGTGAAAGTCAAAAACACGCTAATATTAAAGATATTTTTTTTAGAAATGGTGAAGAGTATCTTGATAAAATGTCTTTTGAAGTAGATATGATTGTACCTTCTGAGGCAGAAGATGACTTAGGACAAGTAGCTAAAGCAACAATTACAAGCTTACGTTATACACTTATATTAAAACTAAATGATGAATTAAGCGAAAAAGAACCTATTGAAATTGTCAAAGAAGAGTTGTCGCCTATAACTTTAGGAGATACAAAAAAAATGCTTCATTTTGACCCGAGTAAAGAATGGGTAGCTTCTGTTTTGGCAGGAAGACGTTCAACCAGTATTCCTTTTATTTCAACAGATGGAGAGATAATAAAACTGCATTCTGATACTAATATGAAAAAAAGAGGAGGACGAACTACTGAATTTATTGCACAAAAAATGCCAAGAACCTTACTTTCAACGGTCACAGCAGAGTCGCCGACAGCCTTTTTAGCTCGCCAAGAAATGCGTAATTGGATGATGTTGCAATTTGAACCAAGTGCTTTAAGACAACCGAATTCTATATATGAAGTAAAAAATGCTGAAATCACAGCGAATGGACATAATCTCCCAGCAACTTTATACAGATTACAGTCAGATAAAAAAGATATTGATATTTATCAAAGACTGACTAATAAATTGAAAGAATTAGTAGAAGATGTTAATGAAATTACTGTTGACAAAGATGAAAAGAGAGATTTGCTAACGCTCCAATTAGGATTCAAAAATGGACTTTTACTACCTGCTCAATCACTTTCAGATGGCACTTTAAGATTTCTTGGTCTTGCAGTAATTGAGCAAGATAGTATGAGTAGTGGACTGATTTGCTTAGAAGAACCTGAAAATGGGATTAACCCTAAAAAGGTTCATGAAATGGTGGAATTACTTAAAGGTATGGCAACTGATACCGAGTATGAAGTAGGAGATGATAATCCATTAAGACAAGTAATCATTAACACACATTCGCCAATTGTAGTAAGTACTGTCCCAGATGAAAGCCTTTATTTGGCGAAAAGTAAGGAGTGTATTATTGAGAGTTTTTCTAAGAAAGTAAAAAGAACAGGCTTTTCAGCACTGAAAAATACGTGGAAAACAAATAATGGATTAGTAGAAGAAACAACTTTAGGTGAAATAACCTCATACCTTGATAAAAGTTATGATACCTCTAATGGTCATGAAGAAGTAATGCTAAGTAATTCTAAGGAAAAAAGAAAATTCACAGTAGCAGAGAATATTCAACAATTAAAATTGGAGTTTTAAGCCTTTTTAGAACATGAGAGAATTAAGATTCACACTCATTGCTGATGGTAGTTCAGATGCTACACTTATGCGTATTATCCAGTGGTCGATGGATGATTTGTATCCAAATTGTATCAATACTGGTGTTTTTGCTGATTTTAGAAGTTTACAAAAACCTCCTAAAAATTTAAAAGATAAAATAAGAGATGCTTATCATTACTATCCATTTGATATTCTTTTCGTTCATCGAGATGCCGAATCTACTGATACTAAACAGATATTAGATTTCAGAGTTGTTGAAGTAATGAAGCAGTTAAGTGACGAAGAAAAAGAAAAAACTGTATGCGTAGTTCCAGTTAAAATGATGGAAGCATGGTTGCTTTTCAATACTGAAGCAATTAAAAAGGCAGCAGGAAACAGGAATTATAATAAAAATATAAATCTACCTTCTATTAATAAGATAGAAAAAGAAAAACAGCCCAAAGAGTTACTTCATAATCTCTTAAAGGAAGTTAGCGGTCTTAAAGGTAGAAATTTACAAAAGTTTAATGTTAATCAAGCTGTTCATCTTGTAGCCGAATATATCGAGGATTTTAGCCCATTAAGAAATCTCGAAGCCTTCAACAGGTTTGAAGAAGATTTGAAAATAACCATATCGAATTTTTTAGAAAAGAGATAAAGTCAAAGCTTCTGATTATCTCCTAAATATCCCCTAATCTTGAACACTCAAAAAGTCTTTTTAATAACCCCTCCATTTACGCAACTGAATACGCCGTATCCAGCTACGGCTTATATCAAGGGGTTCTTGAATACTAAAAATATACTCTCCTATCAGGCTGATTTGGGAATTGAAGTAATTTTGAGCCTTTTTTCTAAAGAAGGACTTCTGAATTTATTTGCCCAAATTGAAAGTCAGGAATCAGAATTATCAGATAACGCCAAAAGAATTGTAGCTCTCAAAGAACATTATATTCATACCATTGATGCGGTGATGCTTTTCTTACAAGGCAAAAATCCTACTTTATCGCATCTGATTTGTCAGGAAGATTTTTTGCCAGAAGCCAGTCGCTTTGCTCAATTAGAAGAATTGGATTGGGCTTTCGGAACGATGGGAACACAAGACAAAGCCAAGCACCTCGCTACGCTTTATCTTGAAGATATTTCTGACCTTATCGTCGAGTGCGTCGATTCTCATTTTGGCTTTAGTCGCTACGCCGAGCGTTTGGGACGTTCTGCCAATAGTTTTGATGAATTGTATGAAGCTTTATCTCAAGATTATACTTTTATTGATGAATTACTCATCAAGATTTTAGTTGCTAAAATGCAGGAAGTAAATCCTACTTTGGTGGCAATTACTGTTCCTTTTCCAGGCAATTTATACAGTGCTTTTCGTTGTGGACAATGGATTAAAAAACATTTTCCAGCAGTAAAAGTAGCAATGGGCGGAGGTTTTCCGAATACAGAATTACGGTCACTTTCTGATGAAAGAGTATTTGAGTTTTTTGATTTTATCACTTTAGATGATGGTGAAGCTCCGCTCGAAAATTTGCTTGAACATTTGGAGGGAAAGCGAAAACTGGAAGAACTAAAACGTACTTTTACTTTGGTCGAAAACCAAGTAAAATACATCAATAATAGCCAAACGCACGATTATAAACAGTCGGCAGTAGGTACGCCAGATTATGCTGATTTGCCTTTAGACCAATACATTTCTGTGATTGAAATTGTGAATCCGATGCACAGAATGTGGAGTGATGGGCGTTGGAATAAGCTCACGATGGCTCATGGCTGCTATTGGGGAAAATGTACTTTTTGTGATATTTCTTTAGATTATATCAAACTGTATGAACCGATTTCTGCCAAAATTCTTTGTGATAGAATGGAAGAAATGATGGCTCAAACGGGACAAAATGGTTTTCATTTTGTGGATGAAGCCGCACCGCCTGCTTTGATGCGTTCCTTGGCTTTGGAGATTCTTAGAAGAAAATTGACTGTTACTTGGTGGACAAATATTCGTTTTGAAAAAAGTTTTACCGCAGACTTATGTTTGTTACTGAAAGCATCGGGATGTATAGCCGTTTCTGGCGGATTGGAAGTAGCTTCTGACAGACTTTTGGAATTGATTCAAAAAGGTGTAACCGTTGCACAAGTAGCCAGAGTGACTCTCAATTTTACCGAGGCAGGAATTATGGTACATTCATATTTGATGTACGGATTTCCCACACAAACGGCTCAGGAAACGATTGATTCTTTGGAAATGGTACGCCAAATGTTTGAATTGGGCATTTTACAATCGGGCTTTTGGCATCAGTTTGCGATGACGGCTCACAGTCCCGTCGGGATGTATCCAGAGCAATTTAAAGTACAAAAAGAAAGTGCTAAAATTGGTACTTTTGCCAATAACGATATTTTTCACCTCGACCCAACGGGAACAGACCATAGTTTGTTTAGTGATGGATTGAAGAAATCACTCTTTAATTTCATGCACGGCATTGGCTTCGATATGAACCTGAGCCAGTGGTTTGACTTTAAAGTACCAAAAACAAAAATTCCAAGAAATTATATTGAGCAAGCCATCAATCGGGAAGATGATTATAGTTTAAAGCCAAACAGTAAAATCGTTTGGTTGGGAACAAAACCTTTTACGAAACTGATTACGAAAAATCAAAAAGGGAGAGTATTGAATCTGCTCAACTTATCTTTTCACGATAAAAAAGAAAGTTTTAACATTTCGGTAGAACAAAAACAGGGCGAATGGCTGGTTGAAATTTTGAAAGAAATTTCTGTTTCAAATAACAAAGTTTATACTTTCCAAGAAGTAAAAACGCATTACGAAAAAGCTGGATTGGAAGACTTTGAATTATTCTGGTTCAATAAACCCGTGAATACTTTGCAGGATTTTGGTTTGTTGACTTTATAACTCATACCGAGATAAAATACTTATGCTGTAAGCCATAGGCTATATGCAATAGTTTAAAATTTTCTCAAAAGAGAAATAAATGGACTATTGCATACAGCCTATGGCTGAAAGGTTCAAAGATTATACTACAATTTTATTCTGTACAAACTCAATCATTCGCTTGTCGCCGTAGTACAAACTGTCGGCATTTGAAAGATAAAAACCGCAATGTCCTCCATAATTTGGATACTCTGAATAAATATAATCGGAGTCTTTTGCTACTTCCAACATCGCACAACTTTCTGATAAAACTGGGTCGTTTTTAGCATTTAAAATCAAAGATGGTACTCTGATTTTTGGCACATAAGGAGCAGCCGCACATTGTTCATAATACTCTTCGGCATCTTTCATTCCATGAAGTGGAGCAATATAATAATTGGTAAAATCGTCTAAGAATTTATATTTTTCAAATTCTTTAAACATTTGGCTATCAATAAGTTCCCATCTATTTTTCAGAAATTTCAAAAGTTTACTTTTGAATCTTTCAGCATAAAACCCAGATTTTCCCATGGCATCCACGCTTCCTTGTAAATCTGTCGGGGACGAAATGCCAATGATTTTTTTGATTTCTTTCGGAATATCTACACCTTTTTCACCTGCATATTTTAGTGAAATGTTTGCTCCTTTGCTATAACCAACCAAAGCGATTTCTTCATAAGTACCTTTCGATAAAGCATGATTAATCACGGCTTCTAAGTCGTCGCTTCCACCATGAATGGTGATGCGTTCCAAGCGATTGTTTACGCCACTGAGTCCACGATGATTCCATGCCAAAGCATCCCAACCGATAGCATTGAAGGCCTTAACGCCACCCAGTAAATAGGGGCGAGAGCTATTCCCCAAAAAGCCATGTGAAAGTATTGCCAAAGATTTACTTGCCAGAACGGTAGCAGGCTGTGCCGCAGTTTTTTTCTTTTTTGATTTTGGAGGATTGGGAGGCGTACTGCCTGCAAACGACCAATCTAAATCCAAAAAATCACCATCCCAAAGTTCTATTCTTTCTCGTTTGTATTGGATACCCGTTACTTTTCTAAGCGTACTTGGGTAAATGGTTGAAAAATGAGCATCTTTCCAGATGTGCGAAGGTTTATAACAAGTTTGAATAATGGGCATTGTTGACAATTTTTTATGCTACAATATGCCCACAAAATTGAGCAGTATTGTCGATGATTTTTCCTCCTTTTCTAAAACCTAAACCACAAGCTTCACCTGCAAAAAATACGCCTGCTTGATAATAATTACCTTGGGGGTCGCTCAAAAATTCGGTGAATTCTTGATAAACTGAGGCTTGTTCAAAATATTCTCCTTCTTTGGCTTCAATGGTATTTCCAACTTCAGAAAGGATTTTTACATTAGCTCCTTCTCTGCCGAAAAGTACTTTTTGTACGCAAGTTTTGTTCGCCAAAGGTTTGTTGTCTGTTGCCAACAACAAAGGATGATTGGGGAATAATTGCCAAAGTATTTTTAAAATTCCTTTCGATTGAAAAAGCAAAGTATAAGCAGGATTTAGAATAATTACTTTTTTATCGTAAACCAATTTTGTGAGTATTTCTGTCAATTCGGGTTCGTCCCAACCAATGTATTCCCAAGGAACGAGCTTAAACCAGAAATCGTATCTCGTAAAGCTACCATCATACTCACTTTGTTTGAAAATACCTTCAAGCGGCGAAAATTCTACATTTTCTATGTTTTCAAAAGCTACTTCAAAACCTGCTTCCAAGGCTGCTTCGCCCAGTACTTGCATATTGGTATCGTCTTCCGGAAATCCTTCCATCGTAGATATTAGCAAAGTAGGCGTAAGTACCGGATTTTGGCGTTTTACTTCTTTTAGTTGTTCAACCAAAGCTTCATATAAAGTATTGAATTGTGAACTTTCATCTAAGCCATTGGCTTTTAGCGAAGCCCATTGCACCACGGCTGTTTCTGGAATGCAAGTGGCAGTATCGGCATTAAATTCAATTAATTTGATGGGTTTTCCATCTAAGCCACCGCTCAAGTCGAAGCGACCGTAAAGATGCCAGTGATTATCATTTTCCCAAGAATACTTGACCAATTTTACAAGGTTCTGCGGAATGCCCAGTTCCTCAAAAAGTTCATTTTCAACTACGTATTGAGCCGCCTCAATATACATTTCATACAATTGATTAACGGCATTAAAGTAATTTTCAGCTTCTTGTTCAGAAACAATAATCATTTCATCAGTAATATAAGGCAATGTGTTTTCGCCAAGCATCCATTCCCAACCAGCATTTTGTAGCGTTTGTGTAGGTGAAATATTGAGTTTTTTGAGATTCATCGTAAATAGCCGTAAGTTTTAGTTACTTTTTTTGCTATGTGTTTTTGTAATAACGAAGGAGTGGCGTTTTGATTTCGTCCACGTGATTGTCTTTTTGTAATTTTCAATTACTGAATTTTGTCGGTGTCTGTCATTAAAATGTAAAGTCATCGCTACAATAGCGATGACTTTACAAAATTGTACTTTATTTATCAAATTTAAAAAGATTTGAAGATTTTTTAAGTATTAGCCTTTGAAGCCTTTTCTGCTTTGGCAATATCTCTCAAACTTTTCAAATACAAAAGCTCTACTTTCGTTCTTGCCCAAGGCGTTTTTCTTAAAAAAGATAAACTTGATTTTACGTTTGGGTCGTAATTAAAGCAACGAATATTAATTAACTCACCTAATTTTTGCCAACCGTAATAAGCCACTAAATGGTTCACGATATTTTCTAAGGTTACTCCATGCAATGGATTATTTTTTTGTTTGGTTTCCATATTTTTATTTTTTGGTTGGTAGTCGGCTATCGGATGTCTGCTTTCGGTAATAGTAAAAACAACACAAAGCTAATATTATAGTCAATAGCCGAGAACCGCAATCCGAAAGCTGGCTACTAACAGCCAAAGCCATATTATTCCACAAATCTAATCATTAAATTCAGCTACTGCTTTATTTTTATCAATGGTTACTTCCAATGACGTTACGGCAGAAGTACCAAACCAGCCTGCTGCTTTTTTGCTTGAGTTCGGATTGGTATTTATCACATTACAAGGAATTCGGGCAGATGGCGTTGCAAACAAACCTGTGTTATTGAGTTCGGTGCGTAGCTGTGTCCAGAAATCAAAATGAGCTTCTGTAATGGAATTGAGTTCAACTTTTACTTTATCGTTTTCTTGATACAATTCTGGGCTGATAGCACGGCGAAGTGGTAAAATAAACATCAGACCGTCGCCTACTTTACTTTTGTTGGCGATGGCATCATAAGCAATAACGATATTTTCTGCTCCACTGAAAAGTTTTCCATTTTTATAAACTTTAATGCGGTAACAATCGCCAACTCCTACAAAATCGTTGGCATAAAAATTAGCTTCGTAGCCTTCTTTAGGTTTGTCGTCGCCTGTTTGATTTGGCGATGGACTATCTTCGTATTTATAGACAATCGAATCAATTTTAGGTACTCTTCTCAATTCTGATATAGCCTTAAATGTTTCGCCAGCACTGGTAACTTGCAGGGTATAAGTATTACCAATTTTACCCATGATGTCGTTGGCTGAACTTGGTGTCCATTTATAAATTCCTTGATTTTGCGTGTCCTTAAACTCATATACTTTACCCGTATTGTCGGTTACTTTCACAACGGCGTTGGTAATAGCTTTGGGCATATCGCTACTTAATAAAGCTTGCGATTCACTAAGTTTAATAATTTGTTCGCCAGCTTGGTCAGTAATTGTACCTTCTACCACCAAGTACTTTTCTGTTTCTGGAACGTCTAACTGAATAACATCTTCACAACTCATTAAAGATAAACCGAGTAGTAAAGAACCTATATGTTTGATGAATGATTTCATAATTGATAATCGTTGAAACTGATTTTAGAATTTGAAATTATAGGTAATGGCTGGAATAAATGAACCAATGATTGACAATCGTACAGCTTCGTTTTGTACTAATCCTACGCCTTGTTGTACACCAGTTCCCGTAACGGTCTGGTCTTTTGGTTGTGTATAAATCGAGAATGGATTTCTACGATTGTATAAGTTATACACAGAAAATACCCATTCAGATTCGCCTTTGCCAAAGAGTGCTTTTTTGTTCTTTTTTGTAGCCGAAATATCCAAACGGTGATACGACGGGACTCTTACGTTTCCTCTAACACCATTGTCTGTAATTCCAAAAGCCAATCCTTCGTAATAGCCCTGAGCTTTGCCCAAAGAGTAAGGAACACCCGTGATAAAGGCAAAATTACCGCCGAAGCTCCATTTTTTATTCAATTCGTATTGTGCTACTACATTCAGTGTATGTGTACGGTCGTAGCGATTCAGATACCAATTGCCATTGTTCAAGCCTTCAACTTTACGTTCGGTACGAGCCAAAGTATAACTTACCCAACCCGTAAGTTTACCTTTGTTTTTCTTACCGTATAATTCCAAACCGTAGGCACGTCCTTTTCCGAACATCAAGTCTTTTTCAAATTCAGGGTTCAAGAATAAATCTGCACGGTCGGCGTAGTCAATTTGGTTTTGTAATTCTTTGTAATAAATTTCTACCGATGTTTCGTAAGCATTATTATTTAGATTTTTAAAGAAACCTAAAGCCACTTGGTCGATTAATTGAGGTTTGATATTGTTGGTACTTGAAGTCCAAACATCCAGAGGCGTAGAGGCTGCCGTGTTCGACATCAAGTGAATGTACTGAGCCATGCGGTTGTAACTTGCTTTAAACGAACTGTTTTCGCCTGTTTCTAATTTCAGACTGAATCTTGGTTCAAAGTTTTGGTACGTCTGCAATACTTTATTTTTGTTGTTGGCTTTTGTAAGGATGTCGTAGCCCGAAGGAAATTCATCCGAAATGCCCACTTTGAAACGCTCGTAATAAAAATCTTCTTTACTGGTATAATCGTATCTTGAAAAACGAACGCCATATTGTAAAGAAAGCTTTGAAGATACTTTCATTTCATTACCCACATAAGCCGAGTACTCTACGGCATTTTTAGGAGCAGAACCAAAAGTACGAACATCGCCATTTGAACTTGCCGAAGCAGAACCCGGCGTAAAGTCATAATTCAAAATTTGTCCACCAAAAGTTAAAGTATTTTCTGGATTGATATAATAAGTAAAGTCAGGCTTGAAACTTAGGTTTTCGATGTTTGAAGTCCATCTGAAAGCATTGTTTGGGCGTTTGTTTTCTAAGTCTGAATCCAGCAAATAGTCGTAATTACTATAAAAAGCCGTAGAGTTCAAGAATAATTTCGAGCTAAATACATGATTCCAACGAGCCGAAAGAGTACTGTTTCCCCAATTGAAACCAAACTGATTTCCGAATACATCTCTACCAAAGTATCCCGATAAAAACACAGTATTATTTTGGTCGATATTATAATTTACTTTGGCAGTTAAATCATAAAAATTGAATTTTGAGTTGGCGTTGTCGCCTGTCAAAAATGGTTTTGCCAGAATATCAATGTATGAACGACGAGCCGCAACGATAAACGAAGCCTTATCTTTTACAATCGGGGCTTCGATAGAAATACGGCTAAAAATTGCTCCAATACCGCCATTGATTTCTAATTTTTTTGCATTTCCTTCTTTCATTCTTACATCCAAAATAGATGCACCACGTCCGCCGTATTGGGCAGGAATACCGCCTTTGATGAGTTTTACGTCTTTTACAGCATCAGGATTGAAAATAGAGAAAAACCCAAAAAGGTGAGAAGAGTTGTACACTGGAGCGTCATCTAAGAGAATTAAGTTTTGGTCAACGCTACCGCCACGAACATTGAAGCCACTTGCTCCTTCACCAACGGTTGAAACGCCCGGCAACAATTGAATAGCACGCACCAAATCTACTTCACCCAACAAAGCAGGAATTTTTTTGATGGTTTTCATTTCTACTTTATTGACCGACATTTCCACTTTTTGAACGTTGTCGTCTTCTCTTTTGGCAGAAACAATTACTTCCGCCAATTCTTGACCGTCTTCTTGTACTTCAACATTCAGCGTAACATTTTGGTCATTTAGTTTTACTTCTTTGATTGATTTTCGGTAACCGACCGAGCTAATAACAAGTGTGTATTTTCCTTTTGGTAAAGTCAGCGAGTAAAAACCATAAGTATTGGTAGTTGTACCTGTTAGTAATTCTTTTACAAAAACAGAAGCTCCGATGAGTCCTTCGCCATTTTTGTTATCTTTTATATACCCACTCACCGTAAGCTTGTCGGCTTGAGCGAACACACCCAGTGGCAAGAAAAGAATTAACACAAGTAAGGATTTAGGAATAAGGTTTTTCATAAATTAAAAATTTTGAATGAAATTGGGATTACTAAAAATAAGAACCTGAAAAGACTCATTTAGTTATGAATTGTAAATAAATAAGGAAGATTGTTTTGGAAATTTGAGCATGATTTTACTGAAATAATTTATTTTGATGTGATAATTGCTTACTCATTTTATGCTAAAAACTTCGAGAAGTATTAGAATTGTACAAATTTACTTTAGTTATTGCTGAACCAAACAAAAGTATGTGATGAATGGTAGTTTTTTTCTTTGACAGTTGAAAACTATTCGCCCCCTATCAAAGACAAAGCCAAGCTTTCTAAAGTGATAGAAGGCTTGGCTTTGTAATGCCAACAAACGCAGCTTACTAAAAGTTGGGTTTTAGTAAGTATTTGCCATAAAAATCATCAATTACTTTCACAGCATCAGTCGGGTTATCTACCAAAGACACTAAATCTAAATCATCTGGACTGATTGTGCCTTCTGAAATCATGGTTTCTTTAATCCATTCAAATAAGCCACCCCAGTATTTTTTTCCAACCAAAACCACAGGAAAGCGACCAATTTTTTGTGTTTGCATCAAAGTGATTGATTCAAACATTTCATCTAAAGTACCAAAACCACCCGGCATGATAATAAAACCCTGCGAGTACTTCACAAACATTACTTTTCTTACAAAAAAGTACTCGAAGTCGATACTTTTGTCACGGTCGATGTAGTCGTTTGGTTTTTGTTCAAAAGGCAATTCAATGTTCAATCCAACAGATTTGCCACCTTGCAGTTTAGCTCCTTTGTTGCCCGCTTCCATAATTCCCGGCCCGCCACCCGTAATAACTCCGTAGCCATGACGGACTAATTTTGAAGCAATTTCCTCAGCCATCTGATAATAAGGACTATCAGGCTTGGTGCGTGCCGAACCAAAAATAGAAACACAAGGGCCAATTTTTGCCAATTTGTCGATGCCTTCTACAAACTCAGCCATGATTTTGAAAGTTCTCCAAGATTCTTCCGAGTGAATTTCAGCCCAAGTGTGGTCGGTAAATGCCTTTTTTATTTTTTCATCATACGTTCTTTGTTTTTCATTTTCTCTCTCTGCCATAGCTTTAAATTTTCGTTTTAAATATTATAATAGTCCGTACATTTGTCAATGAATAGGTTGAAGTAACGAAAAAAATCGTTTGATATTTAAAATACATAAATTTTTATGGAATTTATTAAAAAAATCGCCATCGGTGGCGACCACGCAGGGTTTGAATACAAAACCGAATTGATTAAATATTTAAGTGCTGAGGGCTATGAAGTACAAGATTTTGGGCCATACAGCAATGCCTCTTGCGACTACGCAGACTTTGCACATCCCTTAGCTTCGTCGGTAGAAAGCAAAGAAAATACTTTTGGTATTTTGTTGTGCGGAAGTGCCAATGGCGTAGCCATTACTGCCAATAAACACCAAGGAATCCGTGCAGGTTTGGCTTGGAATGCAGAAGTTTCTTCATTGGTTCGTTTGCACAACGATGCCAACGTTTTATGTATTCCTGCTCGTTTTGTTACTTTAGAAGAAGCAATTGAAATTACAAAGATATTTTTAACAACAGCATTTGAAGGTGGAAGACACCAATTGAGAGTCAATAAAATTCCTTGTTAAGTTGTGATTTGTAATTAGTGATTAGATTTTCATAATGTAATGATGCAGCATTAAATTAATTGTATTGCTTTAGGAAATAGGCAGTAAGCAAAATACTTTTTATCCTAAAAAAATAAATATTTTGCCTTTCGCCTAAAGCTTACAGCTAACTGCACTAATTAATACTTATTACCAAATAAAAAGCTCGTATGAAATTCCTTCACACGAGCTTTTTTTATTTTTGTTCCAAAGCATAAATTCCTTTTCCGACTGGGTGATACTTTCTTGCCAAAGCAGGAATTCGCTTGAATAATTTTGGCGTGAGATTTACTTTGTCGATGATAATTTCTGGAGCATCTTTCTCGAAATTCCTAAGAATACTTATCACGTTATCGTAATTATCTAAATTCTCTAATTCATATTTTGCCAAACTCCAGTTGATATAAGGCGTAGCTACATAATTATTTTTGTACTCTTCCATACCTTCGCCCAAAACTAAAATTTTCTTATTCTGAATTGCTGCATCTTCGTCTTCCTCTTTTAATTTCAGATTTTTCAATTGTACCAGCGTCTCTACGCCTTTGAAATATACCGCTTGGTAGTGAATCAATAATACTCCAGCGAATAAGAGTAAACAAATGATTTCGGCAAGCCAAGCTTTTTTGTAATTATTAAAATAACTAACCGTAAAAAAAGCAAAAGGTGGCACAAAAATAATAAACTGCATAGGAGCTAAAAAGGGCATTAAACCAATAGAAACAATCCCCGTAATGCCCCAGAGCATCATTACTTGTTGGCATCGTACTTGGTAGTTATTGAAACCAACGGCATTTACCAAGCGTAAAAAGCCAAAAATGCCAAAGCCCATTGGCAATAATAAAGTAGCCAATAAAGTACGGAAATCATTCAAGTTATACTGTCTGATTTGAATTACCGAAGAAATAAAATTGCGGTAAAATGCTTCGTAAGTACCATTTAAGTAAAAAAACAAAGCCGTAAGAAGCAAAGGAAATAAAAAACCAAAAATTGAAAGTGAGTGCTGGCGGAGGTTTGCACCACTAAAAAATAGGAGAGAAGCCGTTGCCCACAAAATAAAAATCCCCGTTGGTGGATACAATAGCGTGGCAATTCCGATAAAAAAACCAATCTCAAAAACTTCATCCGTAGCCTCTAATCTACTCATCTGTTTTACCAAAGTACCAAACGCCAACAGTACAAAAGTAGTAGCCATCAGCACAGGCGAAAGCGTACAGCAGTCGAACGAAATATTCATAAATAACAAGTAAAACAAACCGGGCAGATAATTTCTTTTTACGAAAATATCTCGATTGTTTACCATTATTGTAAAGTACAAAGTTTGGAAATAAGTAACCAACAGGGCAATAATTTGATAAGCCGCTTGCGAACGCCCAAAAATACCATCCACCCCAGCATATACCAAAGACGACAAAGGAGCGGTATTATCCCAAATATCAGAATACATCACAAAACCTTTATTAATTTGTTCGCCGACCAACATCCACTGTAATTCTGGAATTAATTGGGGTAATCCTACCAAATACACAGGCATTCGGATAAGGATGAGTAAAATCAACAAACTAAAAATTTGGTAAACAGCGTTTACTCTAAAGAAACTAAGCATAATGCAGTAAGGTATTCAAGTTTTTTACGAATTTACGGTGAATCCAAGAATTATTCCGAAATTTGTGAGATTATTGAAAAGATAGCCCTTCCAAACTCGGTTTTCTGGGAAGATAAAGGCATTGAGTAACCGAAAGACAAATACAAATGGAATCGAAGAGACAACAACAGTTCGCTAAATTAATTCAACAAGATTTGAGCGATATTTTTCAAAAAGATATGCGTAATACTTTAGGCAATGCCTTTGTAACGATTACGGATGTAAAAATGACCCCCGACTTAGCCATTGCCAGAGTATATCTTAGTTTTATGTTAGCGAAAGATAAGCAAGGCTTATTACAGGATATTCGTGAAAAAACAAAGCATATCAGAGGTATTCTTGGCAATAGAATTCGTAACCAAGCAAGGATTATCCCGAACTTAGAATTTTTCATTGACGATACCGCAGAGTATGCCGCTCAGATGGATGCCTTGATTTCTGGATTAGACATTCCTCCTTTGAAAGAAGGCGAAGAAATCGAATTGGATTAATTTTTTGTGATTGGTAATTAGTAAAATCAGTGCTAATTACCAATCGCCAATCACTGAAAAACGCAGATGAATTTTCCCTTCTTTATTGCTAAACGATATTTTTTTGCACGCAAAAAAACCTCCTTTATTTCCTTGATTTCGATGATTTCGATGTTGGGAGTAGGCGTGGGAACAATGGCATTGGTTGTGGTTTTGTCGGTGTTTAATGGTTTGGAAGATTTTCAAAGAGGACTCTACAAAAGTTTTGATGCCGACCTCAAAGTGAGTCCAGCCAAAGGTAAGTACTTTGAATGCCCTCCCTCACTTGTTCAGAAAATACAAAAAGTAGAAGGCGTAGGAAGTATCACGCAAGTCATTGAAGAAAACGTATTGCTTCGCTATCGTGATGCCCAAATGGTGGTAAACCTCAAAGGCGTTGATGATAATTTTTTAAAGCAAAATCGTTTGAAAGAAATGATGATTGATGGCAAACCCATCCTTCACGAAAACGGAGTAGCCAATGCCATTGTAGGGGCGGGCGTTGCCGTTAAATTGAATATTGACATTGAAGCTTTTTTTACGCCTTTAGATGTTTGGTATCCACGAAACACCAATTCAAAAACACTTGATTTGTATGCAACAGATGCGTTCAATAAACTGAGTCTGAATCCAACGGGTGTATTTTCAATTGAGCAGCAGTATGATGACAATTATATTTTTGCACCGCTTTCTTTTGCACAGAATTTATTGAATTTTCAAAATCAGCGTACTTCTTTAGAAATAAAAGTAACTAACCAAGCCAATGCAGCGGATATTCAAGAAGCTGTAAAACGGATTTTGGGACAAAATTTTATCGTTCAAAATCAAGATGAACAGCACGCCAGTTTACTGAGAGCCATAAAAATTGAAAAACTATTTGTTTTCCTAACCCTTAGTTTTATTATTGGCATTGCCAGTTTTAATATTTTCTTTTCTTTATCTATGTTAGCCATTGAAAAGAAAGAAGATGTGAAAACACTCTATGCGATGGGGGCTGATACCATAGTAATTCAGAAGATTTTCTTGTTAGAAGGGGCAATCGTAGCTTTTACAGGAGCAATCATAGGTTTACTCTTAGGCTTTACACTTTGTTGGTTACAACAAACTTTTGGTTTTATTTCAATGGGAATTGTAGGGGCAATGATAGACGCTTATCCTGTAAAAATGCAATTCTTAGATTTTCTTTTCACAGCCATAGTTGTTGTTATTATTACTTTAATGGCATCATATTTCCCAGCCAAACGAGCCGCAAATATTGAGATTGTGTAAAATGAAAAGTCCCACAAAACCAATTTTGTGGGACTTTTTTAGTGATGATTTTTATTGAAAGTTATTCCACTGAAAGTTTTTCTCCTTCCCATTTACTAACTACTACCGTAGCCACAGCATTTCCCACAACAGAAGTTGCCGAACGCCCCATATCCAAGAAAGGGTCAACGCCCAAAAGAAGTACCAAACCTTCTTGAGGAAGCCCAAAGAGCGTCATTGTTCCCATAATAACCACCAAACTTGCTCGTGGTACACCAGCAATACCTTTACTTGCCAACAAGAGAGTTAATAACATCGTAATTTGTTGGTCGATGTTCAAAGGCATTCCGTAAGCCTGAGCAATAAAACCAGTAGCAAAAGTCATGTACATCATCGAGCCATCAAGATTGAAACTATAACCCAATGGCAGTACAAAACCGATGATTCTTTCACTGATACCTAATCCTTTTAAAGATTCAATTTGTTTTGGCATTGAAGCCTCAGAGCTTGCCGTACTGAATGAAAGTAAAATAGCGTCTTTCATGGCAGCCATCAAACGCCAGTAAGGGATTTTCAAAGCGAAGCAAATCAACCAGAGTACTACAAAAATGAAGAATAATAAAGCGGCGAAAAAGCAAACAATTAAATAAGCATAAGATACCAAAACACCTAAGCCATTTTGAGCAATCACATTGGTCATTGAGGCAAAAACAGCAAATGGAGCTAAAAGCATGATATAAGCTACAATTTTAAAAATTGCTTCGCCAATCCAGTCTATTCCTTTTGAAATTTTCTTTCCGTGTTCGCCCATTGTTGCCAAAGCAATACCGAAAACAATAGAAAACATAATGATGCCCAGCGTTTTGTTTTCAGCAAAAACTTGGATGATATTATCTGGAAAAAGCTCGAATAAAAAGTCTTTGAAAGTTTTTAAAGATTTTGTTGCCACACCCGTTTCAACCCCAGCGGCTGGCAATTTCCAAGTACCAAACTCTCCCGGACGAGTTATATTTACGAAGAGTAAACCAACCACAAGCGATAAAATAGTGGCAAAATAGAAGTACGCCAAAGTTTTTAGTCCGATTCTACCCACTAAACGGAAGTCGCCCAATTTTGCTACACCAACGGATAATGTACAAAAAATCAGTGGACCAACGATTAAGTGAATACTTCTAAGAAAGATGTCGCCTAATAATTTAATGTTTTTGCTGGCATCGGCTATTTGTGTTTCACTCAGTTGAGTGTGCATAATTTGTCCAACAATTATTCCGATGATAAAACCGATAATAATTTTAGTCGTAATGGTTAGCTTCATTGACATTTTAGTTTGTTTGATTAGTCTGGAATGTATAGAAATACAATTCTATCTCTTTAAATGGGTTTTTCTAAAACGAATTAACACAAAAAAACCGCTCTTTGCAAATGAGAGCGGTTTTTGCTTTATTGAAAAATACGTTTGTAAATGGGTTTTCTATATAAAAATTGAAGATACATCAATGGATACATCAAAAAGTCAGTTAGAATAAAGGGCGTTTTGAAATCTATATCATCTTGAATTATCGTTCCGTTTTCACTACGAATCAAACAATGTTTATGATGCCATAATTTTAGAAAAAAAGGTAAAGTAGTGCCTTTGTCGATAAAATAAATAGTGTTTTCACTACTTTCTTGTTCGATAATGTCCGAAATCCAATCTTGCTTGAAAAGTATGAAATTTAGTCTGAGATGTACTTTATCGCCTTTCATACAGCCTCCAAATTCTTTGATTTCAACAGGTGGGAAAGGAGGGGAGAGTACCTTAAATAATTCCAAATTAAAGCCTTCCCATACTTTGGGAAGGCTCTGATTTACTTTGGTAGTAATCAATATTTTCATGAATATAAAAGCTACAAAGCTTTTTTCAGAAGGTTCTGGGAGCAAAATCAATGAAACAAGTGTAGGATACTTGTTAAAATCGTTTTTCCAACATTTGATAAAACTTCAGCCATCGAAGCCAAAGTACTTTTTATGCCATCAGCAATCCATTGTATCAGTGATTGAGCTACCTGATTTTGCTGATTTTTTTCGGTATTTTTCTTTTCTTGGATATTTGCGTTTTGATTTTTCTTCATTTTGTCAGACTCTGACTTTGAGGCCTTTTGGTGAAGTTGCGTAGGAACAATCGTAGATGAGCCAATCAGACCAAAACCTGATGAGGTTATCAATATAAGTACTGAAAAAAAGAGGACGAAAAGCTTTTTCATGTTCTTGATGCGTTGAGGTTAAATACTCTGCAATTTACAAAAGGAATCAATCTTTATTTACACAAACATAAAAATATTATGAATTGTTTAGGCTAATCTACTTCCATTTGGAACGGGGCGTTCGAGAGCCGCTAAAACTACTTCGCCATCTTCCAAAATAAAACCTGTCACTAAAACTTCAGAAAAAAAATTAGCGATTTGACGAGGAGGAAAATTCGTTACACAAATTACTTGTCTGCCCAATAAATCTTCTTTTGAATATAGTTTCGTAAGCTGTGCCGAAGACTGTTTAATGCCAATTTCTTCGCCTAAATCAATTTTTAATTGATAAGCAGGTTTTTTTGCTTTCGGAAAGTCCTGCACATCTATAATTGTACCCGCTTGTAATTTTACTTTTTCAAAATCTTGCCAAGAAATTGTTTCCATCTCTAATAATTTAAAATAATAAGGATATTTTTTCAAAATTTACGAAAAAACAGGTATTTCTACGCTAAAATATGTGGAAAATACTGTCGTATTTTGCATTGTAAAAAACAAAAGAAATGGCAATTTTCATTTTAATCTTAGTAATTAGTCTTTTTGCTTTAGGTTTATATTTATTGTTTGATGTTATGGAAATAAAGTACAAACTTCATTCAAAAGTCAACAGATAAAAATCTATTTCAACGCTAACCCACAAAAATTAAAAGATGAATATCATAAATCTTAAATGTTAAGATTTCAAAGATACATCACCTATTTAGCATCTCCACTGGCAAATTAATAGTTTTTTCTTTACATCTTACCTCTACCCCTTTATCGAAATGGTGCTATGGCGGAATAGCACCATTTTATTTTAATAAGGGTTTAATCAGACTCAATGGAATAGATAAAAGAGTAGGCCCAGCTGCATAAGGTTTAATTTCATAAACATTATAAAAGAAATCAATACTTTTATCTGTAATAATGAAATTGTCATTTAATTTGAACTTCCCATTCTCGAAAAAGTAACCATTACTTTCATCTAATTTATCCGATAATTTTAGGCTTTCTTGCTTTCTAAAAATCGTTTCAGCCATTTTCAAAAGGCGTGGTTCGTAGCCTTGTTTGAAAATATCTTTCAGTGCTATTCTTTTCAAAGTTTGAGCCTCGTATGCTAAATTATAGTTCATACCCACTGGATGAGCTCCACCAGTAAACCAATCCGTGAAAATAGAAATCATAATGTATTTTCCTTTTTGCTTGGCTACTTGCGTGGTAGTTTCCATTGTCCACGGGATTGGATTTAACTCTGTCCCATCTTTCAATTGTTCATTGATACCTTGGTCGTATTCGCCCAAAAATACTTTTGACGCTTCCTCCAAACTTTTCAGTTTTTGAACATCCTGATTGTTTTCTTGAAAGATTTTGAGCATTTCTTTTTGGATTGTAGCATTGAATTCGGCGTTTTCAAAAACAGGATACTTCACTTTGAAAACGGCACATATAGAATCTATTTTCACACAATTTTTACTGTGTTTTTCAAAAGTTTGGTACTTGTATTTTAAAGTATCACTAAAGAAAGTTTTGGCTTGCAGGGAATTTGTGCTAATTGCAATAATAAAAGCGAATAGATAAATGAGCTTTTTCATAGTATAAGTATCAATTTTTGAGTTGTTTGGGCTGTTAAGTAGGAGTGCTGAATGTCAATCTAAGGATTACGTTTTACCGTTATTTCATAAGAGTTTAAGCTCATGCTGCCCACTTACTTATTTTTCATAAAATTCTATCGGGAGGTCGTCGGGGTCGCTAATGAAAAAGAATTTTTTATCTGTAAATTCATCAATTCTGATGGCTTCACAGTCAACCTTTGCTTCTGACAAGTATTGATGAGTTTGTTGGATGTCGTTTACTTCAAAAGCCAAATGTCTTAGTCCGCAAGCTTCTGGGCGAGAAGGGCGAGAGGGAGGATTTGGAAATGAGAATAGTTCAATTTGGTAATGTCCGTTCACGGATAAATCTAATTTATAAGAATTTCGTTCGGCTCTGAATACTTCATTTTCGATTTTGAAGCCTAAAATTTCTGTATAGAATTTTTTAGAAACTGCGTAATCAGCACAAATGATAGCGATGTGATGAATTTTATTAATGTTCAACATGGTTTTTGAAAATAAATCTTGAGGAAATAGAAAGGCTTGTGTAGGTGAAAGTACAATTTTTTTTTATCTGTGGATACGCTTGGGTAGAAATATTTATCAATACTTCTGCTTTTAGGGTTTGAAATCATGAATATTGAAAATGTTTTTACAAAATTCATATTCAGAAGGTTGATTTGAGCAAATAAACAACATACGATTTACTGAATGCTTTTGAACGTTTTCTAAGTACCAATTGGTAGCAGTAGCATCAAGATTCGACGTTGGTTCGTCTAACATTAATATTTCGCAGTCCGACAAAAAAGCAAGTCCAAGTTTTACTCTTTGTTTCATTCCAGAAGAGAAAAACTTAATTTCTTTATTTTTTGCTTGTGGTAATTCTATAAATTCAATGAAATCCTGTACTGAGAGTTGATTTTTGAAAGGCTTGAATTTGAGATGAAATTGCAGTAATTCAGCAAGCGTAAAGTCTTCGATGAGTTCTAAGTAAGGAGCTGCAATGGTAATATGTTTGTAGAAGTTATCAATTTCTATACTTTGATGATTGGTTTGATAAGTGAGATTTCCTTCTGAATGTGGCATAAATCCAGAAAGTACTTGTAGCAGTGTAGATTTTCCACTACCGTTTGCTCCAGTAAAAGTGTAGGATTCTCCAGCATGAAAATTCTGAGAGAAGTTTCTGAAAATCCATTCATTTCTAAATTTTTTACCGAGGTTTTGTGCTACAATTTCCAAAATAGATTCTTCAATTGATGTTGAGTATTAAGATTTTAACTTAATACTCAACAATTTAATGTTTTACGATAGACCTTTCATGATACCTCTTTCAGAGTTCTTGATGAAGTTTAAGATTTCATCACGCTCTTCAGAAGCTGGAAGGTTTGTTTCAATTTGGTTAAGGGCATCAGATGTATTTAAGTTTTTTAAATAAACATATCTGTATGCTTCTTGAATATTTGCAATTTGTTCGTCAGAGAAACCACTTCTTTTTAGTCCAACAGAATTTACGCCCACATAACTAAGTGGCTCACGAGCCGACTTTGTATAAGGAGGAACGTCTTTTCTAACCAAAGCACCACCTGCAATCATTACATGCTTACCAATTTTTACAAATTGGTGTACTGCTGCTGTACCGCCGAATCGGGCATTGTCGCCTACTTCAACATGGCCAGCCATTTGTACATTATTAGCAATGATAACATTGTTTCCGATGATACAGTCGTGAGCGATATGGCAATAAGCCATAATTAAGCAGTTTTTACCGACTTCAGTTTTATATTTATCAACAGTACCTCTGTTCAGCGTTACACATTCACGAATGGTAGTGTTATCGCCAACAATTGCCAAGGTTTCTTCTCCTTGAAATTTCAAATCTTGCGGAATTGCTGAAATTACAGCACCCGGAAAAATTCTACAATTTTTACCAATTCTTGCACCGGGAAAAATTGTTACGTTTGAGCCAATCCAACTTCCTTCACCAATTTCGACATTGTGATGTATCACGGTAAAAGGGTCAACGACCACATTTTGACCGATTTTGGCCTCGGGATGTATGTATGCTAAAGGTTGTGTCATATTAATTTATGAATAGATAACAACGAATAATTATTATGTATTATCATATTTTATCGAAAATACAGAAATGTTTTCTTTGATGCTAACAATAATAATTATTCGTGATAATTAACTCTTTCTTACCAAACTTGCTGTCATATCAGCTTCGCATACTACTTGTCCGCCAACGTAAGCTACTCCGTGCATTTTTGCAATTCCTCTACGGATGGGAGCTAATAAGTCACATTTAAAGACTACTGTATCGCCTGGAACAACGCTTTTTCTGAATCTACAATTTTCGATACCTACTAAATATGGCCAATAGTTTTCTGGGTCTGGCACAGAGCTAAGTACTAAAATTCCGCCTGTTTGAGCCATCGCTTCTACTTGCATTACGCCTGGCATTACGGGGTTGTTTGGAAAATGCCCCATAAAGTAATTTTCGTTCATCGTAACGTTTTTGATACCTACTACGCTTTGGTCATCTAAATAAATGATTTTATCAACCATTTGGAAAGGATAACGGTGAGGTAACAATTGATAGATACGGTCGAAAGTAAAAATAGGAGGTTGTTTTGGATCGTACTGAGGTACTTTGTTTTTCTCAGTTTCCAACATCAATTTTTTGATTTTCTTCGCCAACTCAACGTTTGCCGCATGACCCGGACGAGCTGCCAAAATCTGAGCTTTAATTGGGCGACCAACCAAGGCTAAATCTCCAATCATATCTAATAATTTATGGCGAGCCATTTCATTATTATAATATAATTCTAAATTATTCAAGATACCTTTTTCTTTTGAAACACTTACTTTTGGTTTTCCTAAAACCATAGCTAAGTGGTTCAATTCTTCTTCTGAATAATCACGGTCAGCAATCACGATTGCATTCGATAAATCGCCACCTTTAATCAAATCAGCTTTATAAAGTGCTTCTAATTCATGAACAAAACAGAAAGTACGGCATTTAGCAAAGCTTTCATTGAATTGACTCATCGAAGTTAGATTAGCGTGCTGGCTTGTCAAAAACTTTGAATTATAGTCAACCATCGCCGTTAGGCGATAATCATTCAAAGGTAAAGCCGCTAATTCAACCCCTCTTTCAGCATCTTTATATCTGATTTCAGATGGAATTTCAAAGAATTTACGATGAGCATCTTGTTCTTCTAAACCTACTTCAAGAATCGCCTCAACAAACTTGATTGAACTACCGTCCATAATGGGTGGTTCTGGTCCATCCAATTGTATCAAAACATTGTCAATCTGACAACCTACCATTGCCGCCAATACGTGTTCTACGGTATTGATTCTTGCACCATTGTGTTCGATAGTAGTACCTCTGGATACATCTACAACGTGATCTACGTCGGCATCAGCGATAGGCTGATTTGGTAAATCTACACGCTGAAATTTGTACCCGTGGTTAGGTGGAGCAGGTAAAAACGTCATATTGGCAACAACGCCAGTATGCAAACCTACGCCCGACATTGTAACAGATTGTTTGATAGTATGCTGTTTGTTATTCATTGCTTTTAAACTTATTTTCTAATTCTCTCAGACGCTTTTCGGTACTTGGTAGTTTACGAAGAAGAGCTTGTGCTTTTAAGTAGTCTAAATTTTCAGTTGCTGGTTTTCCTGCCAGAATTAAACCTTCCTTATGGAAAGTTTTTGTAACCCCAGATTGTCCTAAAACGATGGTTTTGTTCGGAACGTTGATGTGTCCATTTACACCAACCTGACCACCTATCATACAATTTGACCCCACTTTTGCCGAACCCGCTACGCCAGTTTGGGCGGCTATTACGGTATTATTGCCAATTTCAACATTGTGGGCAATTTGTACTAAGTTATCAATTTTTACTCCTTCTCTAATGACAGTCGAACCCATCGTAGCACGGTCAATAGTAGCATTTGCTCCGATACTTACATGGTTTTCTAAAATTACATTCCCCAGTTGCGGAATTGTTTTATAAGTACCGTCAGCTTGTGGGGCGAAACCAAAGCCATCTGCTCCGATTACCGCATTTGCGTGAATAGTACAATTACTGCCAATAATGGTGTTTGAATATATCTTTACGCCGGGATAAATCGTGGTATAATCACCGATGACCGTTGCATCCAAAATACATACATTCGGGTAAATTTTTACATGATTCCCGATTTTGCAACCATCAGCAATATAGCTGAAAGCTCCTATATAAACATCTTCGCCAATAGTAGCAGAAGAGCTAATATAAGTAGGCTGTTCTATCCCTTTTTTTTGATTTTGAAGGAATTTTTGATACTCTTGGAGGAGTGTTGTAAAAGCTGAATAGGCGTTATCAACCAAGATTAAGGTTGGATAATTATCTTTTTTTGGTTCAAATGTTTTATCTACAATTACGGCTGATGCTTTTGTAGTATATAAAAAATGCTCATATTTAAGGTTAGACAAGAATGAAATACAGCCTTCTGTTCCTTCTTCTATTTTAGCTAATTGGTTTACTTTCAGGGTTTTGTCTCCTCTAACTTCTCCATTCAGCATCTGAGCAATTTGTTCAACGGTAAATTCCATTCGTGGGTTTGTGGTCGTTGGTGGTTGTTTTTGGACTGTTTCGCCTAACTTATTTTACCGCAAATATACATTCTTTGCCCAACATATATAATATTTTTTGACGATGTTGCTCAATGCCTTTATCGTTGGTAAATCTGAAGCCTCAGCAATATCCAATACTCTTTTGTCTTTTGTTAGGATGTTAATGTTTTGTTTTCCAGATAGATAGGCTGCATTTGATGTGTTTCCCTGTATCATCAAATATGACAAATCTTCTTTTTCAACTCCTGATTGGGCTAATAAATCAATTTGAATTTTTTCAAGAAAAGATGATTCAAATGGAGTGTCTTGGATAATTATTTTATACAATTTTCTTTCCAACAACATATTACTAATATTCGAGAGTAATTTATCAGGATGTTTTGCCCAAATTTTTACGCAAGCCCAAATATCATAATCGTCCATTTCGGCAAAAGCTTTTAAGTATTTTATGTCTCCCATGAAATCATCAAGGCTTACATCATTTTCTAAAAAAAGCTTAAATGCAGGTGTGGCAAATACTGTTTCGCCTGCTCTGATTAGTTCTCTGGCTCTTCTGATAATCTGAATTAACATGGTTTCAGCACAGATAGATGTTTTGTGCAAATACACTTGCCAGTACATCAGTCTGCGTGCTGTCAGGAAATTTTCGATAGAGTAAATTCCTTTTTGTTCTACTACCAATTGGTTGTCCACAATATCGAGCATTTTCAAAATTCTATCAGCACCGATAAAGCCTTCTCGAACTCCTGTAAAAAAACTATCTCGGTTCAAATAGTCCATTCTATCAACATCCAATTGGCTCGAAATAAGTTGCGTAAAAAACTTTCGCTCGTACTTACCTGTAAACATTTCGATAGCCAAAGTCAAAGCTCCCCCCAATTCTTTATTGAGTTCTTCCATCATCAAAAATGAAATATGCTCATGCGGGACTTGGTTGAGTATGATTGACTCTAAGACATGAGAAAATGGGCCGTGTCCGACATCGTGTAATAAAATCGCAATTTGAGCTGCCTCCAACTCTTCATTCGAAATCTCGTGACCTCTACTCCTGAGTGTGATGAGAGCTTCATTCATCAGGTGCATTGCCCCCAAAGCATGATGAAACCGAGTATGCAAAGCTCCAGGATACACATATTCGGCCATTCCTAATTGCTTGATTCTTCGTAAACGCTGATAATAGGGATGTTCAATCAAATCAAAAATCAGTTCTGTTGGAATATTGATAAATCCATAAACTGGGTCATTTACAATTTTACGCTTATTCATTTGATATTTTTCATTAGTTGAAAATTACAATTTTTTCTTTACTATTTTATATTTAAAGGTGCATTATTTTTCACAAGTTCTCAAATGTAATCGGCAATCAAAACATTATGTGAATACTATCCAATTTACTACAAAAAAAGCGATGCAAATCAACTTTGCATCGCTTTTAAATTTATCTTCGTCTGTCGCCTCTTCGGTTTCTGTGTCTGAATCTATCTTTTAACTCTTCTTTTCTACTATTGTACTTGGCAAATTGCTCTGGGCTTAGGATTGTTTTCAGTTTTTCATCTTGTGCTTTTGATAACTCTCTCAAATCATCCATTTGGTCGTGTAGTTTATCATTAGCTTCTCTAATTGATTCTCTTTTTTTTACTCTTTCTTCAATCAAAGGTTTAATTTGATTTACTTGTTCTGGGCTAAGTTCCAGCTCTTTTTGTAGGCGTTCAAGTTGCTTGTCTATCCTTTGTGTTGGATTTTTCTCGTCAGGACTAACCTTTTGTGGTTTAGAACTTTGTGCAGATAGATTCTGAATACTTATCATACAAACGGCGATAAATAAGTACATGACTGAGGTTATTTTAGTTTTCATTTTTTTAATGATTAAATGTTGAAAAAATACTTAAATCGCCGGTTAGATACTTCACAAACAAAAAGGTTTAAAAGAATTTTTAAAAAGATATTTTGTATAAATACTTTAAAAAGTCTAATTTTGCGACACAAAGACGAAAATAGCTTTGTAGGGCCTATAGCTCATTCGGTTAGAGCAACTGACTCATAATCAGTAGGTGCTTGGTTCGATTCCAAGTGGGCCCACATAAAAAAGCCTCATAATCAATTGATTATGAGGCTTTTTGTTTTATCGTTCCTTAAATAAACCCATCTCGTCGGCACTTGGCCCATAACAACCCGGAATCGGAATATCTAATAATCTTAGAAAAACGCCCAACTGAGCTCTATGATGAACCATTTGTGAAAAAGCATGACGAATGGTTTCACTTTTGGGAGTAGAACTATAAATAGTATCACCACTTCTCAAAGTCCACATTTCATCAAGCTGTTCTTCTTTGGCATTCAATAAATGAATTTTACTTTCTTCTAATGACTTTTCAAATAGTGCTAAGATTTCAGCCGTAGCATTTACTTTCTCAGGATTATAAGTATTTTCTGCAAAATCAAGTTCATCAGTTGTTAAAGCAAGCGTAATCCATGAGGGAAGTTCCGCAATATGCGTTGATAAAGCTCTGATAGTCATACTTTTGGGGTGTGGCTGCCAATCGAATTTATTATCAGGGATAATAGCAAGCATTTTTCGGGTACTTACTGCCTCTTGGTCTAATTCTTTCAAAAACACATTAATCATTGTCGTAAGTTTTTTGGTTTGATTCTACAAAACAACAATGCCTCACTGACAACCCTATGTCAGTACTTTTCAAATTTTAATATTTTACGGGCAATATTTTCATGAACTCACTTAATGGAGGATGATTTTTTTGTAAAAAAGGCGAATGCGTATCTTTTACATTGAGTATGCGAGAAACCCTGAAATCCCGATACTCATTACGTTTATAGCACCAAGCAATTAAATGCCAATTGAAGGCATAAAAAATCAGACCGATGGGCTCTGCTTTCCGTTCGCTTATCTCTTCTTTGTTATTTTTATATTCAAACTCAATAATACTTTTGGCTGAAATACATTGCTGAAGAGTGGATAAGTATTCAAAACTTTGTTCTTGTGTAGGCCCTTGAAATTTAATACTTTCTGCCAGCGAATTGATTTTTTCTTTTTGGGCATTGGGCAGCACCGCTTTTACTTTATTTAGGGCATTTGAATAATGTTTTTGGATTGATTTGTCAGAAAAACGATACACGATTGATTCCATCAATAAAAGTGCATTGGCTTCTTCGCTACTCAGTGAAATTGGAGGCAAAAAATATCCTTGAACAATAAAGTAGCCTTTGTTACTCTCGAAACCCAAAGGAATCCCCGACTCATCCATTGCTTTTAAATCTCGATACACAGTACGAATACTGATATTGAACTTCTCCGCAATTTTTTCAGCCGAGACATATTTATTGGATTGAAGTAAAGTGAAAATGCCAAAAAGTCTATCAATTCGATTCATAGTTATGTTTAGATTTTAGGTTTAAGACATTTATTGATAAAAAAAATAAATTAATCGTTCATCTATAAGTTTTTATTTCTTGACCTTTATTTTTTTCAATCGTCATTATTGTTTAGACTTTTTCTTTGTCTATATTTACCTTTTTTATAGTAATATTTTGAATTTTATTATTCATAATCTAATAATTCACCCAAAATATCTTGAAAACAAATCTCTAAGCAAAAATATATCCTAAATGTTGTTTACTCAGTATTTGAGAAGAATTGTACTGACCGTAGTTCTATTTTTCTCAGGGACGCAGTGTTTTACTTATTCCCAAACGATTACTCATTTAAAGAATACAGAGGTTTATACCTTGACTTCTTTTGAGTATTACAAAACTTCTGGTTGCTCAGAAAAACCCGAAGAGATACAATTAAAAAGATTCACTCCTTACAACAAGAAGGCTGTTCATTTTGAATTTACAGATGCTACTCATTGGCTGAGAATCAACGTTCAAGCAAATGAGAAGTCGGAGTGGGTTTTAGACTGCGGAAACCCATTAATCGAAAAAATTGATGTCTTTTTTCTCAATAAAAATACTGTATCCAAACATTTGACAGGCGGTAGTTTTGTAGCACCCGCCAAGAGAAATTATCATACCGAAAATCCTAATTTCAACTTTTCACTTGAAAAAAATACTCCACAAACCATTTTAATCAGGATTCAAAGTGAAAGAGGTTTTTATTCTAAATTTTCATTATTGCCACTCAAACTTTTTGAAGAAAAATTCAATAAAAATGAACGTTCAAAATGGATATTCAACGGAATGTTGATGCTCGTGGATGTACTATTGTTAATTATTTCATTTTTTCTGATTCGCAAAACTACCTTTATTGTATTTTCATTGCACTCGTGCCTCACTACAATTGTTGTTTTAAGCTACCATCTACCTTTTGGTACTTCCTTTACCCAAATCCCAGAATATGCTTCCTTGATTAATAACTTACCTTATCGCTTACTGCCACTTTCTTGTATTTTCGTAACGTTCCATCTTCTGCCCATCAAAAGTATGTATCCGATTTGGGTAAGATGGTTTTTAGGAATAAATATACTTACAGCCATCAGCTTAATTATCGCATTAATCATTCATTATGACTGGCTGATATTGAAACTCACCGTTGAGAATACGCTCGTAATAGAGTTTTCAATTTTGGGACTTTTTATTTACGCACTCATCAGGAAAATTTACTTCGATTATCTGATTGCCCTTTCCTTCATTTCAAGTTTTATTGGATTTGTATTTTTACAGTTGCGGCTTTTACAACTTATTGATTATGATTGGGTAAATCTTTATTTGAATTTTTGTGAAGTATTAAAAATTGTACTATTCGTGTTCTTGGTTTATAGAGTAATTCTGAATTATGAAAAGGAGAGAGTTTTGGCTACAAAGTTACTTTTGAAAAACTCTGGGTTAAACGAAGTGACTGAAATTGAAGGAAAAAAAGTACAGATTCAGGCAATAGAATTAGTGACCTATTTACAAGCACAAAGCACTGATTTTATGCTACATAACGAAAATGTGATTGTTGAACTAAATCAAAATCGAGAAGTATATCATGGCTTTGTTGATGAAGAAAAATTAAGTAAAATTATCAACACACTTTACGAAACCAATAAAAAGAAAGGGCTCGAAACGATTATTTGTAATGTTTTTTATGATGAAAAATTGGGAATAGTCGCAATTCAAATTGAGAGTAAACCTCCAATAGATATTAACTCCGACAAAACTAAGACAGGCTTTTATGATAAACAGTGGAATGATTACGATGAAAAGCGGCTTGGACTTTTTTTCTTGAAAGAACTGTTGGCATCACTCAGGGCAAAACTTGAATTTTCAGAAGGATTACTGTCTTCACAAAGTTTTAAATTGACTATACCTGTAAGTTTTGATTATTGGCTTGAAGCCTCACGATTAGACAGCCAAATTCTCATCATCGATAGACAAGTAGAAGTAGTAGAAGATTTTGAGCAAATTTTGCCCCAAGTACCTACTATAAAAGTACCTGTGGCAGAAGAGACAAAATTAAATAAGGGCGAAATACTTTTTATTCAAAAACTTGATGAGATAATTGAAAAGCGTTTGTATGATAGTTCCTTTTCGATTGGACATTTAGCCGAAGAAATGAATATGAGTACAGTTCAGTTAAGGCGTAAAATTAAATCAATAACGAATCAAACAACAGTTGAGTATATACGTAATTTTAGATTGAAAAAAGCAGCCGAACTATTGAAATCAGGCTCTGGCAATGTTTCAGACGTAGCCTTTGGTGTGGGTTTTGAAAGTTTATCTTACTTCACCAAAGTATTTCAAGAATATTATGGAATAGCACCATCCGACTATCTCAAACAAGAAAAATAGTGTTTTTTGTAGTTGATTGCATCTGAAATTTGTATTTTTTTGTTATTTTGTCTTAAATGAACAAATTTTTGTCGATTTTAAGCAAATAGAAAAGACTTTATTCGTGCATTTTTGTATTAGTAATAATGCATCAAATGGTAAAAAAAATATCCATCAATAGAAATGATGAAATAGCATTAGATGAAATTCTTTATCTACAAAGTGATGTGAATTATACCGCCATTCATACCATCAATCGTGAACGATTAGTAGTTTCGAGAACTTTAGGTGTTATGGAAAACAGAATCAACGAGCAGTCGTTTATTCGTATCAGCAACAGTCACTTAGTAAATTTATCTTTCATTATCTCTTGTAGAAAAGACGATAGAAGATTGATAGTCAGATTAAATGATGGTCAAGAATTTCACGTTTCACGAAGAAGAGTAGGAGTAATCAGAGAATTAATTCGTAAATCTCCCAAAGCGACATTATTAAGAAGTAAGTGATTTATAATCTTTCCGAAGACTTCAGATAGAATATCTTACCACTTTCATCACTAACACATCACCCAAAGACCTTCTAAAACCTATGAAATCGTCTGCAAATGTTCAATTTGCAGACGATTTTTTTTTTGTATCATTTTAGTTTATATTTATGTGTTACACTATATCGACTAAAGTGAAATTAATGACAAAATTTATGAAAAGCAGTATGATTTTTTTTCGGTTGATTTTATTATTCTCAATTCTGAGTGCCAATAGTTTGTATGGGCAAAAGGTAATAATCAGGTCATCATTAAATTTTACGGACATTGATAAAAAAAACTATCAGGTCAAACAGAATAAGCTGAATGTATTTATTTTTTTAGATACAGAATGCCCTATTAGTCAAAGATACACAAGTACTTTGGTGAAAATTAAAAATGAGCTTGATTATTTATATCCGAAAAGTATTGCTTTCTATACAGTTTTTCCTACTAAAGGTGCTACTTCAACTGAGATACGAGCTTTTAATGACAAGTTTCACTTGAATTATCCTTCATTGTTAGATAGCCATCATCTATTTGCGAATATGTTTAATGCTACAATTACTCCAGAAGTATTTGTAGTTAATCACTCAGGAAAATTAGAATACCAAGGAGCGATAGATAATTGGTATTATCAACTTGGCAAAGCCAGAGCTAAAGCCGATAGTTTATATCTAAAAAATGCAATTTTATCTGTATTTAATAAGAAGAAAGTAGATCCCAATCTAACAAAAGCCGTTGGCTGTGATATTGAAAGATAATTATGAAAGCTTTATTGAATAATGATGTACAAAGAGTAGTGTTTATTATACTATTAGTCTTGAGTAATTCTTGTTTGGTGTTATCACAAAAAATAAACTTCACTGAACACATTGCTCCTATAATTCATCAAAATTGTAGTCCTTGCCACCGAAAAGGTGAATCTGCTCCTTTTTCTTTGCTTACTTACGGTGATGTTGTTAAAAGAGCACAATTCATATTAAAAGTAACAGAGATGCGATATATGCCTCCTTGGAAAGCAGATCATGGATTTGGTGAATTTAAAAATGTAAGAAGATTAACGGTTGGGCAAATTGCTACCATTAAAGTCTGGATTCAAGACGGTATGCCTGAAGGTCCTAAAGAAAAATTTCAATTACCTATTTTTGAAGAAAACAGCCAATTGAACAAAAAACCTGATTTGGTACTAAGTTGGAACAAGAAGTTTACATTGTCTTCTCAGAACAAAGAGGACTATATTTTATTTTCATTACCTACTAATTTAAAAGAAGACACTTTTATAAAATCAATTGAGTTTCGTGCTGGTAACAAGAAATATGTTCATCATGCACGTCTTTCTGTGGATACAACACAATTAATGAGACAAACAGATGCAAAATCAATTGATGATCCAAGTATTGCTGACTTTGCTAAAGTTAGGATGAAAGAAGAGTTTTGGGTAGGTTGGGTTCCCGGAAATACTCCGATAGAGTATCCTAAAGGGACTGCAAAGTTTTTAAAGGCGGGAAGTGATTTACTTCTAAATGTTCATTATGCTCCTAACAATCTTGAAAATGAGCAAGATAGCTCAGTAGTCAATTTGTATTTTGCAAAAGATACAATTGAAAAAAAGATTCAGACCTTCATTTTACATGAAGAAGACATAACCAATAAACCTTTTGAGATAGCTCCTGATACTGTTATTACATTTTTTGCAAAATCACAAAAGATACCTTATCCAATACATTTACTTTCAGTTCAACCACATTTACATTTGTTGGGCAAGTCATTGCGATGTTTTGCAATTACCCCTAATGGAGAAATGATTCCACTTATTAAAATTTCAAAATGGGATTTTAACTGGCAGATGACCTATCAGTATAAAGAACCTTTACTAATTCCTGCAGAGTCGGTAATATATGCCGAGGCTACTTATGACAATACTTCTAAAAATCCCGAAAATAGATTTAATCCTCCTCAAAAAATTACTTATGGCTGGAATTCAACACAGGAAATGATGAATGTGATTTTTCAATATACTTTTTAAGAACTACTTTTTAAAAGTTCGTTCTGAAATAACAATTAACAGATTTTGTAATACACACAACAAAATACAAATTGCTAAAATAAAAAACCCATAAAAGTCTATTTTGACTCTTATGGGTTTTAAAGCAATTAGTAGCATTCACCAAATATGTGCAATTAGTTTACAGACCAAACTAATTGGCAATTCGAGTTTGCTTCTGATACAGATGTTAAATCTGCACAAACAGAAGCTTGATTCCAAGTTTTGAATACTTTCCCGTCGGTAGTATAAAGTCTCCAAGTCAAAATAAAGTTATCAGTATTACCATCAAACCATTTTCCTGTTGGACGTGGGTGTGATGGGTTACTGAATACCTTTACAGCATTAACTTTATCATATTTAACTGTTGCATCTTTATAAAGGTCATAAATTTGCTTAGGAGTTACACTATATGAATTCCAAACACGATTTCCCTGTACATTTGAAATGGTAGCTAATAATTTACCTACACCACTTCCTAAATCAGCAGTTTTAGGGTTACCATCAGGGTCTGTATAGTCTTCTGTGAAATTAATGTATAACTCAATTTTATTTACAGTGAGTTTATTGTCAAGTGAAACCCAACGAGTTTTAAAATTAATTTTTGCATTATCTTGACCACTTGCTGGGAAGTTTACTGCGTAATCCGACTCATACTTTTGTGGTCTACTATTGATATTGCCGTTAAATGCAATGCCATCAAAAACTGTAAAACCATGGACAGCATATTCCCATTGTGGTACGGGGTTTAGACTTTCATCTCTACAAGCATAAATTACTGAAAGCAAACCAAGTACGAATAAATATGTTACTAATTTTTTCATATTCTCTTTTTTTTTGTTGAAAGATGATTATACAGTACTTCATATTAATTGATGCACTATAATAACACCAATAAAAATAACAATTCAGCTTAAAATTCCCACTTCAATTTTACTTTATCCCAGAAGATAGGGTCACGGTCAAAAATAACATTAGTTACTTTATCGACAGCATTAGGGTTTAAGTTACCTTCTTGTGATGGATAAGGTTTACGTAATGCAAACTGACGGATTGGTTTAAGAATTGGATTCTGTATAGCAGTTGGATAGCCTAATCTTCTGAGTCCATTCCATGTTTCCGTTCCTTGTCCCCAACGGCAGAACCAAGCTTGTTTCATTACGATATTCAATTTAGCAGTATTAGTTGGAGCTGCATCATATTGAGCTAACCAAGAATTAACATAATCAGTTATATCTGTACTTGCTGGTGCTTTAGCATTAGTAGGGTCAACTGTTAAACCTAAATTAACAACACGGGTAATATGTTCACGAATAGCCGCTTCAAAGATTGAGCGGGCATCGCCAGTAAGACCAGCGTCTAAGATAGCTTCAATTTGATAGAATTTAATATCATTACTTGTGATTAATGGTAAAATACCATTGCCACCTTTAGTACCACCCGTTAAAGCTTTTGCAGCAATTTCACGACCAGAGTATAAACCTCCAGCAGGGTAACATCCTGGAGCAGTACGTAAAGCACCATCTTGTGGAGCACCAGTGTTATCTCCACGATCTCTACCAAAGAAACCAGCAATATAAGCCAAATCTGCACTTGTCAAAGTACCATAAACTTTCTTGTAGTTGTTTAAGAAAGTTGTTTTTAGAGCTAAGTATGTTCCACCATACGGAATAGTACCTCTATCAGTAGGGTTAGCAGGGTCTAAAACGGTAGAAGTTTGACGATAAAAATAGAAAGGTAAACGAGGGTCTTTGTTGAGAATCATTTCAGACATCAATTGATGCGAAATATAACTAAAGCCGTTGTCTCCTAAGTACGCATTTTGAAACCATGGATGTCTGCCATCACTACCATCAGCATTTAACTGAGAACCGTATTTGAATGTAAAATCATCTGCTGAAGAAGTAATATATCCTCCAGCGTTAAAAGCTGCAATCAAATCGCTGTTGCCTGTTGCTCTACCTTTGCGTGAGTTTAGTAAAAGTCTCAATTTAACAGACTTTGCCAATTTTACCCATTTTGTAATACTACCGCTGTAAATAATATCATTTTTTACAGTTACAGGGCTTGATTTTGCAAAGTTGGCAATTGCTGCATCACACAATTTGATTAAAGCTTCATATACATCGCTATCCTTATCAAATACCGGTGCAAAATTTGGATCAGCACTATTTCCTAACCAAGCCTGAGTATATGGAATATCACCAAATGTATCCACAAAGTTGCCAACCGCAAATGCTTTTAACGTTTGTGCTATACCCAAGTAATGTGGACTATTAACATCTTTTGTTGCATTTATCAACCCTTCAATATTTTGAGTTGACTGATAAAAGAAGTTCCAAGTACCGTTGTATGAACTGTTGTTTAAGTTGAAGTCATCAGCACTGTTTAACTGTCCAGCAAATCCAGCGGTATTGTAAATATCAATATTGTTAATTGCTGCTAATTCAGCATTTGGAAGTAACAAATCCGGGGTTGCTTGGACAGGGTTATTAGGGTCATTATTTATGTCTAATTCTGTAATACTACAAGAACCAACAGAAGTAACGAGTGCAATTCCCCAAATAAGCCTTTTAATTATTTTATATGTATGTTTCATAAGAATCGTATTTTTTAATGATAAAAAGACAACTTGCTTTATTAATCAAGAAAAAGAGTTGAATTAGAATGTTGCTGAAATATTTACCCCAAAACGACGAGTTGAAGGTGCTGCACCTAAGTCAAAGCCTTGAACGTTTGAATCAGGAAAGCTTGAAAGTACTTCAGGGTCAAAGTTCAAGCCTTTTAACATGTTTGGTGCATAAAACCAAAGGTTACGACCAGACATTGAAATTCTAAGAGAACCGATAAAGCCAAGATTTTTGTTTAAGAATGCTTTAGGAACAGTGTATCCTAAGGTTACTTCTCTTACTCTAATTGTAGTAATATCATAAACATTCGTTTCATCTGCTCCATAAGCACCGAATCCATCTGAGAAGTGGTATTCAAAAGCAGACATTGCAGTAGTATTACGAATTACTTTTCCTTCTGAATCCAAGATTGGTTCATAAGTTTGCGGGTCTCCGTAAACACCTGGAATTACACGTAAACCTTCTCTGTCTTCACTTCCTTTCAATTGACCACGTAATAACAATGAAGCAGCAGTCACAGAATACATTTTTCCACCTTTTCTGTAATCCAACAAGGCAGATAAAGTAAAGTTTTTATAAGTGAAAGTGTTTGTCCAACCTAAAGTATAGTCAGGAGCAGGGTTTCCTAATAATGTTGATTGAGGCTGATAAATTGGTTTACCAGTACTTTCATTAATCAATAAATTTCCATTAGAATCACGAGCATATTGGCTACCGTAAATCATACCAAAAGGTTCACCATTTCTGTGCATAGTTCCCAAGTTAGATGAGCCTGTTCCCCCCAAGTAAATTTCTCCAGCAGGTCCAGCATCAACTACTTTAGAGCGTAGTCTGGTAAATGCGGCAAAAGAAGTCCATGTAAATCCACTTTTAGTTTTAATCGGAACTAATGTTAAACCTAACTCAATACCGTTGTTGTTGATTTTACCTGCGTTGATGTTTCTATAAGAAAAACCTGATGAAGAAGGAACTCTTGTTAATACAATCAAATCAGTTGAGTTTCTGTTAAAGTAAGCAAGGTCAACACCGATACGGTTATTGAAGAATTGAAGTTCAGTTCCAATTTCAGTTTCGGTTGTAAACTCAGGTTTTAAATTGACGTTATTCAAAGTACTTGAGATATTGGCAAGAGCGATAGCGTTGTCTTGGATATAAGTTGTTCCAAGGTTATAAACTGTATTAACAGAATATGGAGAAGCATCTTTACCAACCGTAGCATAGTTTGCACGAATCTTACCAAAATTCAATACATTTTTAGGTAGGTTGAAAGCATCTGTAAATACAAATGAACCACTAACAGCTGGATACATATAACTATTGTTAGCAACAGGAAGTGTTGAAGAGTGGTCATTTCTTACGCTGGCAGTCAGATAAGCATAGTTGTTATAAGAAATTGTTGCCTCTCCAAAAATACCATATAGTCTTCTTAAAGAGTTGTACTGGCTACTTGATTGTTGTTTAGTACCTGAAAGCGTTAATAAGTTAGGGTCAATAACATTCTGACCTGTTGTACTTACTCTGCTAAATTCTCTTTCGTTAGCATTAAAACCAACTAAGAATTTCAGACCAATTTTTTCATTAATATCATGATTTACCGTAGCTAAAAATGTAAAATCTGTTTCTGTATTTACTAAGTTTGATTTTGATACCTGACCATTGATATAAGCAACACCACCCGGACGAATCACATTACTTCTTGCTTCAGAGTAAGTGTTAATACCACCTTTTGCCAATAAGTTTAACCATGGAGTAACGTCATAACTTAGAGCCATGTTTCCATACACACGGTTTACAGTACTATTGTATAGGTTGTACTTTACAACTCTTAAAGGGTTATCCAATGCACGATAAAAAACGTTTGTTCCATCCACTGGGTTTTCAAATGGGTAACCATTCAAATTGTAGTTTCTTGGGAGATAGAAAAGACGGTCATAAATCGAACCAGTTGAACCACTACCATAATCACTGAAGAATGAAGCACCAGATTGAGGACTTTGCTGAGTAGTTAAAACGTAGTTTACGTTACCACTCACAATTAAGCCATTAGTTAATGTAGCATTTCCACCAAAGTTCAAACTTGTACGTGAAGTATTTGAGTTTGGTACAATACCATCATTTTGCATTCTTGAAATACCTGCGTTTAATGAAGTTTTGTCACCAGTCGAAGAGATATTGATACCGTTTTCAATTACTTTCCCTTGCTTGAAGAATCCTCCCACAATGTCATAAGATTGTAATGGAACAGCAATGGCATTACCATTTGCATCAAGTAATTCAGGGAAAACAGACTTATATCTTGCAGCACCATAAGCAACACCTACCAATGGATGAGGTACTGTTCCTTCTGGATAACCACTAACGATAGTTTTTGAATAACGTTCAAAGCCTAACTGAGCATTAATTCTATCTACTTCCGAAGGGAAAACTGTACCCCAGTTTCCGATAAATCCACCATTGTAGATTTGGTTCGAACCTTGAGTATAAACATTTTGATAGTCTGGAACAGTAGAAAGATTTTCAATTGAAGCTGAAGAGTTGACAGTTACTTCCAAGCCTTTCTTCACAGATTTACTACCAGATTTTGTAGTGATAACCACTACACCATTTGATGCTCTTGACCCATAAAGTGCAGCAGCAGCAGCCCCTTTTAAAACAGTCATTGATTCGATGTTGTTAGGGTCAATATCGTAAGCTCTGTTTGAAGTTACCGTATTATTGTTGTAACCGTCAGTAGCATTAACAGAGTTATCAAACGGAATACCATCAACAACAAATAAAGGCTGGTTATTACCAGTAAATGAATTGTTACCTCTAATGGTAATTTTAGTTCCTTGTCCTGGAGCTCCACCACCACTGATAATGTTTACTCCTGGAACTTTACCATTCAAAGAACGTAGGGCATCAGGTTCTGATCTTTGAGCCAAAGCATCACCTTTTACAGAAGAAACAGCATAAGCTAAGGCTTTTTTATCACGCTGGATACCAATCGCTGTAACAACGATTTCTGATAGTTGTTTGGTGTCGGCTCCTAATTTAACATCAATTACCGATTTTGTACCAACTGAAACTTCTTGAGTGGTCATCCCTACGAATGAAAAGACAACTACACCTCCTTGAGAAGGTAATATAAGTGAATAATTTCCACTTGCATCAGTTGTAGTCCCTTTTGTACTACCTTTCAATTGTACCGATACACCTGGAAGACCTGAACCATCCTCGGCTGAGGTCACTTTCCCCGTAAGTTTTCTGTCTTGAGCAAAAATACTCATACAAAAAGACATAGTAAACAGGAAAACTGTTAGTAATTTTTTGTTCATGTACTAATTTAGTTTTGGTTGAAATTTGTTTAATGAAAGTTTAATCGTGTTAAACACTGATGAATTTAAAAAATTGTAACAGGCAATCAAAATAAAATTTAATTAAAATTTAATTTTTGTCAAAAATCAGAATAAAATTCATGTCAACATGGGTATTTGGCAATATTTTATTCTGATTTTTTTATCATTACTGTTCTTTTAATAGGTAAAAAGCCATATTGCCTTTATTTAGATTAGAAGAGAAAATTCGACGACTGATGTGTTTTTTTAGATGTTTTACACAAAAATATGGTACGAAAAATTACTTAGTTTAAAATTAATTTAAAAATATAAATATTCTAATTTATTTTTAAATCTTTCTAATTGATGTTTGTGCAAAATTCTTAGATATGATAATATACGAACTTTAATATCATTTCATTTATTTTGTGATAAACGATGCTTTTAATACATATTAAGGCCTTTTCATTGATAATTGAGACCATTTATATAGAGTATTTACAATGTTTACGTATATTGTTGATTTGGTTAATTGATTATTTGGCTTTATTTAAAGGAAATGAAGCTATTACGTATATTTACTTGGTTTTAGATAAATAGTATTTTTTCGAGAAATCACGTATTTATTTTTAGTTTTCGCCCACTTTTAGTGTTTTGGCAAATTCGTAACCAACCTTGAAAATTTCTTTAGCTTTTCTAATGTCTAATGGGTCGAAGTTCTTTAGAAGTGGTGGCTCGATAACTAAATTGCATTGTTTAATTCTACTTTGTGAGTTATTATTTATTGCTAAGAACAGGGCTTTTTGTACAAGACTTGCCATTGATTTTGGCGATTTGGATAGTCCATAGGGATTACAATGACTACCAATAATAAACTCATTTTGATTTAAAAGTGGCTCTATTGGCATATTATTCAATACTCCACCATCTACTAAGGTCTTGTGATTGTGTATAATAGGCTCAAAAAGACCGGGAATACAACATGATGCCATGACTGGTTTTAGTAATTCGCCTGTTGAAAAATAGATAATTTCGCCATTGTACAAGTCGGTAGCATTTACTGTTAGAGGAATTTTTAGGTTTTCAAAGGAGTTGTGCGGTAAATAAACAGAGTATATTTCTTCTGCTTTTTTCATGTTGAGTAAGCCAACTCTACTCCAAGCTGGTCGCAAAGCTCGTAAGGTATTTGTGGAAACTACAATCTCAAAAATATGCTCAGGTGAATATCCTGCGGCAAACATTGCTCCAACTATTGCTCCCGCACTACAACCTGAAATAGCAGTAATTTCTACTTTTTGTTCTTGAAGGGCTTTGAGTACTCCTAAATGGGCAATTCCTCTGGCCGCTCCACCTGATAAAACAATCGCTGCTTTCATATAAATATCGTTTAGCTTTATTCTTCAATGTTTTTTACAAATGAATATATCTCGAAAACTTCTCAAAGTACACAACTTCTAATAACTTGCAATAATTTAACAAAACAAAACCATCAAACCATGCAATTACATACAATAGATGCTGGAAATTTTAAATTAGACGGCGGTGCTATGTTTGGCGTAGTGCCAAAAAGTTTCTGGAACAAAATGAATCCTGCCGATGAGAACAATCTATGTTCGTGGGCAATGCGATGTCTTTTAATAGAAGACGGTAACCGATTAATTCTTATTGATACCGGAATGGGTAACAAGCAAGAAGCAAAATGGCAAAGTTATTACTATCGACACGGCGAGGGCGAATTGGTGAAATCTATTCGAGAGAAAGGGTATTCTGAAAATGATGTGACGGACGTAATTTTAAGTCATTTACACTTTGACCATTGTGGAGGTGCCGTAAAATGGAACAGCGACCGAACAAAATTTGAAATGACTTTTCCGAATGCTCGCTACTGGACTCACTCTGCTCATTTAGAAATTGCTTTGAAACCTAATCAACGTGAAAAGGCAACATTTTTCAAAGAAAATATTCTTCCAATGCAAGAAGCTGGTCAATTATACTTTGTTGATAAAGTAGAAAAACCTTTTGAAAATATTCAGATTCTTACGGCGGATGGTCATACAGAAAAGATGCTAATGCCTTTGGTGTCGTACAAAGAAAAAGAAATCCTATTTATCGCTGATACTATTCCCTCACATGCTCATATTCCTGTGCCTTATGTAATGGGCTATGATGTTCGTCCATTGCAGACGATGGAAGAAAAGGCCTCGTTACTTACACAAGCCATAGAAAAAGATTGGCTTTTGTTTTTCGACCATGACCCGCAGTTTGAATGTGCCAATGTTCAACTAACAGATAAGGGAATAAAAGTAAAAGATAAAGGAACGCTCAAGAGTTTTGTCTGAATTGGAAATACCAAAGACAAATAATTTTGTAGCATCAATTTTCGTTCTTAACTTTAAGAATTGTAAAATTTTAATTCTTTTATACTATTTATAAAATATCTTCAGAACTAAAGAACGAATCGTTGTGAAGATATTTTAAATTTTCAATTTTGATTCGTTCTATATATACAATGAAATTAAAGAATATCATCCTTTCCACAAGTATTGTTTTAGTTCCCTTTTTAGCAGATGCACAAACTAAGCCCTCAGCTACTGTCAAGAAAGTTTCAAGCCCAACTAAAAGTGCTGTAAAACCTGCTGCTGTTGCTGTAAATAAGCCAGCCGTAGCACTTACTTCTTTGAAAGACTCTGCCAGTTATAGTTTAGGAATTTTGGTGGCTCAGAACTTTAAAATGCAGAACATTGATATAAATGTAGATTTATTACAAAAAGCTTGTAGTGAAGTTTTGAACGGAACAAGTACATTGATTAGTGATATTCAAGCCAACCAAGTACTTCAAAAATATTTACAAAAAGAGCAGTCGAAACAGTTTGAACCAAACAGAATAGCTGGTGAGAAGTTTTTAGCAGAGAATAAGAAAAAAGAAGGAGTGATTACTCTTCCAAGTGGATTACAATATAGTATTATTAAAAAAGGTGATGGACCAATTCCAAAAGCAAGTGATAAAGTAAAAACGCACTATCACGGAACATTGATTGATGGAACTGTGTTTGATAGTTCAGTACAGCGTGGTGAACCAATTTCGTTTCCAGTCACAGGTGTAATTCCGGGTTGGGTTGAGGCACTTCAACTTATGCCAGTGGGTTCTAAATGGAAATTGTTTATTCCTTATGAATTAGCTTACGGAACACGTGGTAGCGGTGGTGCTATCAAACCATACTCTACTTTAGTTTTTGAAGTAGAATTGTTGGGTATAGAACAATAGTATAATGAAAAATAAGATGATGAAATACATTCTTGCTCTTGTGCCAATTTCGCTACTTGCGTTTTTTGGTTTGCAATCTTTCTCGCATAGCGGCACTGCGAGTGCTGATTATAAATTTGCAGCAGATGACCTTCAACCAACTGCTACGCAAAAGAAAGTCGAAAACTTAGTTACTGAAATCCTAAGTAACTATCATTATCGTCGTGTGCCTTTGAATGATTCTCTCTCATCTAAAATTTTTGATAATTATATCAAAGAGTTGGATTTCAATAAAATGAATTTCACAAGTACTGATATAGAGAATTTTGAAAAATACCGTTTTGAATTGGATGACCAATTGAAAAATGGTGAACTAACGGCCGCATATCAGATTTATAATGTTTTCAGAAATCGTGCAAAAGAACGTTTTGCTTTTGTGGCTTCGATGTTATCAAAGCCTGTTGATTTCAAAGCAGATGAAACTTATACTCCTGACCGTGAAAATGCTTCTTGGGCGAAGTCGAAAGATGAATTGGATAACATCTGGAGAAAAGCTGTAAAAAGTACTTTGCTCGACTGGAAAATTAGTGGTAAAGCTGATACTTCGGCTATCAAAGATTTGAGAGAACGCTATAAACGTACCGAGAAATATTTCGATAAGACTAAAAGTGAGGATGTATTTCAGCAATTTATGAATTCATTCACTGAAAGTGTTGACCCTCATACAACTTACTTCATTCCTAAAACTGCTTCTACTTTCAATCAAGAAATGGCACAATCTTTTGAAGGGATTGGTGCTACTTTAAGAAATGAAGGTGACTATGTGATGATTGTGGATTGTATTGTAGGTGGACCTGCTTTCAGAAGTAAACAATTGAATCCGAAAGATAGAATTGTTGCTGTGGCACAAGGCGACGATAAGCCTTACCAAGACATCGTTGGTTGGTTTACTGATGATGCCGTAAAATTGATAAAAGGTCCTAAAAATACTGTAGTTCGTTTGAAAATTTTACCTTCAAATGCTCCTGTGGGTTCAGTTCCGAAAGAAGTACGTTTGGTTCGTGAAAAAATCAAGTTGGAAGAAGGTACAGCTAAAAAAGAAGTACTCAATTTCAATAAAGACGGAAAAGAATACAAATTAGGTTTAATTACGATTCCTCTTTTCTATCGTGATTTTGAAGGAGCAAGAAATGGCGAGCAAGGTTATAAAAGTACTACTGCAGACGTGAAGAAATTCTTAAATGAATTGAAAGCCGAAAAAGTAGATGGCGTAATTGTTGACCTTAGAAATAATGGTGGAGGTTCTTTGACAGAAGCTGTTAGTTTAACAGGTTTGTTTATTTCACAGGGGCCAGTGGTACAACGTCGCCAGTCTGATGGAGAAATTAGTGTTGAAAATGACAGAGACCCATCTGTTACTTATGATGGCCCAGTTTCAGTATTGGTAAACCGTTTTTCTGCTTCTGCTTCTGAAATTTTTGCAGGTGCTATTCAAGATTACAAACGTGGCTTAATCATCGGTGAACAAACTTATGGAAAAGGTACTGTTCAAAGTTTAGTTGACTTAGACCGTTTCTTGAAAGGCGAACCCGAAGGAGTAGGACAATTGAAAATCACGATGGAGAAATTCTATCGTATTACAGGAAGTAGTACTCAGCACAAAGGTGTAACGCCAGATATTGAATTGCCATCATCGTTCAGTGCTTCTGAATTTGGCGAAAGCTCTCAACCAAGTGCTTTGCCTTGGGATATGATTGCTTCAACTAAATATTCTCCTACTTCAGACATTAAGGATAATGAATTGACGAAATTACGTGCTTTGTATCAAGACCGTTTGAAATCTGATGCAGAACTGAAAAAATTAGTTGCTGACATTAATTTTATCAAGAAGTCTAAAGAGAAAAAGACGATTTCTTTGCAAGAAGACAAAAGACGTAAAGAAATAGATGAGCAAAAGAAAAAGAATATCGCAGAACTTGGCGATGATTTAGCAAACGAAACGAAAGAACCAGAAAAAGTTGCTACGGATTCTACAAGTATTGCTCAAGCAAAATTGAAAATTTTAAAAGAAAGAAGAAGTAAAGATGTTTATCTAAAAGAATGCGAGCGTATTCTTACAGATTATATCTTGTTGAATTCAAGCAATCAAGTAAAAGTTACTCAGGTTGAGAATAAAAAGTAGCCATTCTTTCATCCATAAAAAAAGCCTTCGATTTACTAAATCGAAGGCTTTTTTATGGAAATTCAATTATTAAGCGTGGTTCTGAGCATCTATTTGGGCTGAGATTTTATCAAAATCTATTGCACCACAAGAGCCACATCCTTTTGAACAACCCGCTTTATTTTTGAGGCTAAAATTTTTACGAACAATATTACCTAAGTAAATGACTGCTCCTAAAAAAATACAAGCAATAATGACATTTTCCATGATATTCAATAGTTAAGAAATCCTTAAAGAGCTTTTCCTTGATTCCAGTTTCGGATAATTACCTCCTGTAATTCTGGAAACATTCCACAGCCTGCAATAAGTTCACGACCGAATACGAAATCATCTCCTTTTCTAAAATCAGAAACAAAGCCACCAGCTTCTTGTACGATTAAAGTACCAGCCGCTACATCCCAAGGTTTGAGGTTGTACTCAAAGAAACCATCGAAACGACCACAAGCTGTGTAAACTAAATCTACGGCTGCTGCACCAAAACGACGCAATCCGTGTGACTTTTGCATTAATTCTTTTAGAATATTGATGTAGTTTTCCATCAATTCAAAATCATAATAAGGAAAACCTGTGGCAATTAAACTTTCTCCAAGTGTTTTTGCAGAAGAAACTTTAATGGCATTTCCGTTGAGGTACGCACCACCACCAAGCCAAGCCGAGAAGCATTCGTCACGATTAATTTCATATACAACGCCCAAAACAATTTTACTTTCTTTGATAAGGGCAATCGAAATAGCAAAAACGGGTACTCCATGAATATAATTGGTTGTTCCGTCCACAGGGTCGATAATCCAAGCCAGTTCGTGGTTTTCGGCTTGTTCTGCTGTTCCTTCTTCTGCGATAAAACCAGCTTCTGGAAGAATGGCTGCAAGTCCTGCTACTAATTTTTCTTCAGTTTGCTTATCTACATAAGAAACCAAATCATTCAATCCTTTATATTCAATACTCTCTTTACTGAATTCTGAGGTTACTTTTCTAACAAACTCTCCCGTCTGACGGGCTAAATTTGCTACTTCTGAGGTTAATTGTTCTAAATTCAAAACGTAATTGTTGATTAGTATATAAAATCAGAAAACTGAATTCCGATACCAGAAATCCAAAATCTATTTTTTCTTTACTTCAAAAAAGATAGCTAAACCCAAAAAGCCTACTAATACAATAGACATAATCAAATCTACTTTTGTTCCTTTCACAACAGACTCAGGTTCAAATTTGAACTCAATTGTGTGTTTTCCTGCAGGAATTACCATCGCTCTCAAAATATAATTGGCTCTTAAATGAGGTTTATATTGCCCGTCGATATAAGCTTTCCAATCTTGATTTCCACGATAGAAAATCTCTGAGAAAATCGCTAATTGTTCAGTTTTAGCCTCAGACTGGTACACCAAGTCGTTTGGTTTATAAGAAGTCAATACTATTTTATTTGAAAGACTATCTGGTTGAATTTTCAAATTTGCTACTTGGTCGGCGAAACGCTTGTCTATAAATGCTACATCTTTAGGATTAAACTTATCCAAAGCTTTCATTTCAGCATCTGCATTTTCAACGATTTGGAATGATTTCACAAACCAAGCATTACCACAAGCATCTGGATTTTGCTGTGCAATAGGTTGTCCGCCTTGTTGATTTGGCATAATGAAATACTTCGTATTCAACATATTCAGTACTTGAATATTGTTTTTAGCAATTTGGTTTTCAATGATTTCTGAATAACGACGAAGTTTAGCTCCATGATAACCACCAATAGACTGATGATAGTAAGACGCTTTGGCATCGCTGCTAAAGCCTCCTTGTGCTGCGGCGTCGAATACTCTATAAATACTTTTATCTTTCAAAATCTCTTGGTCGGCAGGCGTAGGAGTAAAGGTTTCCTCGTATTCTGAACTCGATACAAAATTGTCGTTGTTAAAATATCTTTTATCCACACCAAATAAATCAACTACAATCAACAAAGTAATGATTGGATAAAAAACCGCTTCTTTGATTTTCCCAGAAACCCAAGCCCACAAAAGACCAGTCGCTAATAAAATAAATACCAACGAACGGAAAGCATCCGAACGCATCAACGACTCACGGTCTTGTACGATAGCCCTAAGAATTTGAGCATCCACACCTTTGTCGCCAGTGATTTGCATTGCAGCGTCGTTAGCCGATTTAAAGCTGAAAAACAAACTTGGTACAAGTGCAAAAATAAGGCATAAACCAGCGGTTAACGCTAAACTGTATGTTAAAGGTTTTTTAAGTTCTTCAAACTTTAATTTATTATCCGCAATTTGTTTCAGTGCTAATATGCCAAGTATTACCATTGCCAACTGAGTAAGCGATAAAATCATGGTAACGGCACGGAATTTATTGAACATCGGGAAATAATCAAACATCAGGTAGTTCAGTGCAGGAAAATTTTTACCCCAAGACAGCATTGTGAAAATTATTGCAGAAGCTACAAGCCACCATTTTATTCCTCCCTTTACTAAAAATGCACCTAAAACAAATAAGAAAATGATAATTGCACCCGCATACGCTGGACCACCTGTGCTTGGTTGGTCACCCCAATAAGCAGGGCCATGTTCTACAAACCCTAAAGCACTTTCTTCTGGAATACCTGCCTCAACCATTACTTTTAATGTTGCAGATTTCTTTCCACCTAAAGTTCCACCAGAAGAGCCACCATAAAAATTAGGAATCAAAAGTGTTCCAGATTCTCCAATTCCGTAACTCCAATTGTAGGCATAGTCACGGTCTAAGCCACCTTTCGACTGAGTATTAGTAGTCAATTCAGATTTTCCCCTGATGGTTTCGGCAGAATAAACAGCGTTATTCCACAAACGCATAGTATGGTTTCCTAAACCAATTAATGCACCACCACCAAAAGCCATGAGTGCAAAAACTAAAGGTTTAAATTCGCCTGCTTTTATCTTTTCTATGGTTTTTATTACTATATAACCTCCTAAGAATAAGCCGAAATAATATGTTATTTGGATGTGATTGGCATATATTTCAAGACTCATGAACAAAGCCGTTAGAGCAGTTCCGAGCATATATTTTCCTCTAAAACATAAAGCTGCACCTGCTGCCACCATTGGAGCATAAGCCAAAGCTAATACTTTAGAAGTGTGTCCCGCAGGAATAATAACCATGTTCCAAGAACAAAATGCGTATGCGATGGCCCCTAAAATGGCTTGCCAAGTATTTGCTCCAAAGGTTATTAACAAAATGTACATTCCCAACATCATTAAGAAAATCATGTTAATTGGAGTAGGTAAAACTCCCATGATATTTCCACCGATTGTAGAACCAATACTATTAGGATAAGCACCGTGAATCATGTAGGCTGGCATTCCTCCAAACATTGAGTTTGTCCACCACGGTACAGTACCTGTCGCTTTTGTAAATTCGGTAGATTCATGAGAGGAAGCCAACGACATCGTGATGTCGTGTTGTTGTAATTTTTTTCCTTGAAGGGCAGGGGCTGCATAAATTCCTGCAAGCACTACAAACGCAAGTACTGCGAATAAATGCGGAAGGAACTTTTTGAATGAAAACTGCATAGTTGTTTGTGAGATTTTGACTTAGATTTGCTCGTTTGCAAAGATAAAGTTTCTAAATTGAAATTTTGCATGAAAGACACATCCTCGACTTGAAAATAGGAATGATTCAAGAATTAAGAAGCTAATTTGCCATTTCAAAGTTGGTTTTATGGAAATCACGAACTTTTTGAGCAACTTTGTGTTTTGTAATGGTTGTTGAAAATAATCTTTAATCCTTTTCAAAACGACATACTAATTAAATAGATTATATAATGATGAACAAAAACATTTTGTTGCTTGCCATCGCTTTAGTGGTAAGTGTTGTAAGTGCGAAAGCTCAAGACGCAAAAGCGGGAGCAATTATTGATGCCATGCAGAAAAAATACAAAGGTATGAAAGCTTTTAGTGCATCGTTTTCGTATGGTGCTGATGGTTCAAGTCAAGCAATTCAAGGAAGCATTACGGTAAAAGGACAGAAGTATCGTTTGAAAACTGGAGGACAAGAAATATTTAATAACGGCAAAGAAATTTCTACTTATATCAAAGAAACGAATGAAGTAAATATTTCAGATTATGAAGCTTCTGAAAGCGATTTGAATCCTTCTAAAATTTATAGTTTTGATAAAAAAGGTTTCCGCTATACTTTCGTTCAAGAAGTAAAAGAAGGTAACGAAGTTTGTGAAGTAATTGAACTTTCGCCAGAAAAAAAGGGTACTCAGGTTTCAAAAATTAAAATCAAATTGGGAAAAGCTGATAAATCTGTAAAAAGCTGGACAATCACTGATAAAAACGGAAAACGTCAGACTTTTAAAGTAAGTAAATTTGTAGCCAACGTGCCAGTAGATGATAAATTCTTTGTATTCGACAAAAGTAAATATCCGGGTGTTGAAGTGAATGATTTGAGATAGATTTTGAGAGGAGTAGAAAGATACAAGAAACAAGATTCAAGATAAAAGTATAGAATAAAAGTATAAAAAGAGTAAAGGTTTAAATTTGAATAGATTATTCTTTCAAATTTAAACCTTTACTCTTTTTGTTTATATCTCTTTTCTCTCCTCAAACTCTTTTACAAAATTTGGGCTTTCGGTTTTGCCTAATTTATCCCAAAAAGTGAAGTAAAGTCCGTAATTGTAGCGATAATACTTGTGATGATGGCTATGATGAGTAGCTCCGATCATGTATTTCCCAACAAGATTTCCGAAAAAATTTTTCGGATAAATTTCTATATCTAAATGATTGATTGCCGCTGTGATGGTCATAATGGTTAGGTGAATCACAATTGCATAAATGTGCATGGGAAGTACCATAACGATAGCGGGCATAATCAGAGCTTCTAATACTCCTTCGATAGGATGAAAAGAAAAGGCTGTCCAAGCAGAAGTAATTTTACTTTCGTGGTGAACATGGTGTACAATTTTGTAAATCTTGGGTTGGTGCATCCAACGATGAAGCCAATAATAATACGTTTCGTGAATAAACATTGAAACAATAATACTGACAGGAATCCACCAAATCGGAAATTCGTTGACATCAAGATAAATGCGAGTGAAACCTTTTTGCCAAAGTATCGCTGCCAAAGAGCCAATCACTGAAAAAATCAAAGCTGTCAGCATCGACCAAAACATTTCTTCTCTGAATTGTTTTGGGGGATATTGTTTTTTATTCAGTTTTCGTTTTTCCCATTCTTTTGATTTCCACACATAAAAATACAGGTGAAAAATACTTGCTAACAAAAAGTAGCGAAAGACAACAATGGCAAAAATCGAAACGGTAAGCCAGAAAAAAACAATCGGTTCAGTAAAGTCGAAATTAAATACATTTGGTATCATGTAGTAAGAATTATGAATTACGAGTGGTGAATTATGAATTTAAATAATTGAATATCAATATATTAATTTCAATTTTGTCACTCCATATTTTACGTATGCTTAATACAATCAACTTTACTGAACCGAAAATGTTTTAAAAAGCTATAAGCTTAAAGCGATGAGCTATGAGATTTTTTATATTCATAATTCTCAATTCAGCACTCCGCACTCAAAACTCCTCACGCTAAAGTCTTACAATCTCAGCACCGATAGCATTCAAACGAGTATCAATGTTTTGATAACCTCTATCAATTTGCTCGATGTTTTCAATGATTGAAGTACCTTTTGCAGACATTGCGGCAATCAAAAGTGAAACCCCTGCACGAATATCTGGTGAAGTCATTCTGATACCTCTTAATTGTTGCTGGCGATTCAAACCAACTACTGTTGCACGGTGTGGGTCGCAAAGGATAATCTGAGCACCCATTTCAATTAATTTATCTACAAAGAACAAACGGCTTTCAAACATTTTTTGATGAATCAATACCGTTCCTTTTGCCTGAATTGCCGTCACCAAAACGATACTTAGTAAATCTGGCGTGAAACCCGGCCAAGGATGGTCTGAAACCGTTAGCATCGACCCATCAATAAAAGTATCTAATTCGTAATGTTCTTGTGAAGGCACATAAATATCGTCGCCTCTGATTTCTAATTTAATCCCTAATTTTTGGAACACTAAAGGAATAATTCCTAAATCAGGTACTGAACAGTTTTTAATAGTGATTTCCGACTGAGTCATGGCTGCCATTCCGATAAATGAACCAATTTCAATCATATCTGGAAGCATTGTGTGTTCTGTACCCGTCAAAGATTCTACACCTTCAATCGTCAATAAGTTTGAACCAACACCCGAAATTTTCGCTCCCATTCTGTTCAACATTTTACAAAGCTGTTGTAGGTAGGGTTCGCAAGCTGCATTATAAATGGTAGTAGTGCCTTCTGCCAACACTGCCGCCATTACGATATTGGCTGTACCTGTTACAGAAGCTTCGTCTAAAAGCATATAAGTACCTTTTAGTTGTGAAGCATCTACTTCGTAAATTCCTCCGTCTTCTTGGCTATAATTGAATTTTGCACCCAATTTCATAAAACCGTAGAAGTGTGTATCTAATCTACGGCGACCAATTTTATCGCCGCCCGGTGAAGGAATTCTTCCTTTTTTGAAGCGTGCCAAAGTAGGCCCAAGTAACATTACCGAACCACGAAGAGCAGCGGCTTTTTTCTTGTAAGTTTCAGAATTTAAGTAATCTAAATTTACTTCTGAGGCATCAAATTTTACAGAAGATTCCGCAATTCTTGTACAACGAACGCCCATATCACCCAATAAATCAATCAATTGATTTACGTCTCTGATGTTAGGAATGTTATGAATCGTTACGGGGTCTTTGGTCAAGACAACCGCACATAGAATTTGTAAAGCTTCGTTTTTTGCTCCTTGTGGGATGATTTCGCCTTTCATTTGGCGACTACCTGTTACTTTGAATGATGCCATGTTTAAACCTTAAATTGTCTATTTATAGTTTGAGATAAGTATTTTGGATTTATCTAAATCAAAAACTATCTTCTATTTCGGTTATTGTTATTATTGTTGCGATTATCGTTTCTGCCGTTATTGTTATTACGATTATCGTTTCTTCCGTTGTTGTTGCGGTTATCGTTGCCACCACGACTGCCGTCATTTCTACTGCCGAAGTTTTGGCGACCGCCGTTATTATTACGACTATCGTTTCTGCCGTTGCCTCCGTTGCTGTTCATATTTGGCGTAGTTGGGCGATTGTTGGCATTACGTAAATTACCCAAAGAAGAATTACCAGAGATAGCTTGAACAACCGACGAAAGGCTATTGTTTGAGATTTCTAAGATATGCCCCCAAATTACTTCATCGTCCACAACCTCACGATTCCAGTTTTGATAAAAAGTTTTCATCAAACGAGCGATATGAGCTACCAAAATACGCTTTTCATTATCGTCAGTTTCTGCGATAGCTCTTGCAATCAACAATTCTACATTGCGTCCGTAATAACGGTAACGCAATTGATGAGTATTGTAAGGAACTGGTTTGGGTAGTTTTCCGACAGCATCGGGCGATGGCGGAGGGAATGGACTATCAACATCCAATTTGAATTTAGACATGATGTACAAATCATCCCAAAGCTTGTTGGTATAATCTTGCGAATCACGCATATTTGGGTGAACCTGACGCATCAGTTCTACCAACAAATACGCATATTTTGTTCTTTTTTCCCTGTCTTGAACCGTAAGAATGTGGTTCACTAATTTCTGGACGTTGGTTCCGTATTCTTTCATGTTATGTAATACGACGATTTCGGTTTTCGTCTCGAATGGCTCTTGCTAAAAGGCAAAAATAGGAATATTTATTCAATGAATATCTGAAAGCCCCAAAACTTTCAGAAAGAAGCTTCATAAGAGTAATACTTTTGGCAAAAAGATAATTGTACCGACGATTAGGGCAAAAATAGAAGCGATTAAAACTGCTCCTGCGGCTATGTCTTTCGCTTTACCCGCTAATGGGTGAAATTCGGGCGAAACTAAATCAATAATGGCTTCAATGGCAGTGTTGAGGGCTTCTAAAATCCAAACTAAAGTGATAGCAAGCGAAATCCAAAGCCATTCTTGAAGATTAAGTTGAAAATAAAAACCTGCTGAAATGACCAAAACACTTGCCAGCAGGTGAATCCTTGCGTTGTTTTCAGACTTTATCATCGAGCCAATTCCTTTAATGGCGAAAGTGGTACTTTTGATAAATTTCTGAAAATCAATCATATTTTATTTAAAAAGATTAGTCGTTTAAATGAATCAGACTGTAAAGTATCGTGTATGCAATGCCAATAAAAACAGAAAATTCAACCGTCATTAAAATTGCAGTGGAATTACTAAACGAATGTAAAACATATTTTAGTAAAGCCATAGGATGAGTAAAAAAATCCCAAGAATTAAATCGTTCAATTCTGCCCAAAAATACGCCATAACCCGATAATAGAATAGAACTGAGCGTAAAAAATATACTCCAACGGGGATTGAAAGTACGAGTCCAGATTTTCTGAATCCAATACAAAGAAAGTAAACCACAAATCAAACTTACGAAGGCATAAGTATAAATCATGATTTGATGATGCCAATAAGAATTGCCCTTGTAGGGAGAAAGGTGTACTAAATCTGTAATGATATAGGGTGCATTCGGGAAAAACAAAAGCCATAATAAACTATAAATCAGGGTTTTCTTTTTTGAAAGAAATATGTTTTGTGTATTCATGTACAGAACAATGAAAACAGGAATCCAAGCCAGAAATAAATTCCAGTTCAACCCAAATGAAGATAAATTATGCAAAAAAACAGCTTCAAAAAGAAACAGAGCAAAAGCCAAAGCCGACATCATGCCACAAGTAAAAAGTACTTTGTTACGATTGTTTGAAAATAAATATGCTTTCATGTTTTTGGGGGATTATAAACAGGCTGTTGAATGAAGAGTTAAAGGCTTTTTGGGATTTATGATTTTGGATTTCGTAAATTTTTTAAATCCGAAATCACAAATCCAAAAGCTACATTTTTACTAACTCTTAATGTTTAAATTATTCTTCTTTACCATTATAAGCACGATACCAGTCGATATTGCGTGTTAGGTACATGACAACCGCCAAGATGATCAATAAACCGATACTTCCGAGCAATAAAGAATAATCTTCCAGTTGTAATATAGAGTAGAAGAAACCATAAAGTAAGGTGAGAATTCCGTTGAATATCAGTGTAGTACGAGTATTTTTAAAGATGCCAATGGTGTAGAAAGTAACTAAGGTGAGAATAGAAACACATCCGATAAGATAGGCGAAATTGAATGAAAGATGCTCTGAAATAGCCAACAAAAGCACATAAAAAAGACAAATAGCAAAGCCAACCAAAAGGTATTGAATAGGATGGAGGCGTTTTCGATTAAGGATTTCAACAAAGAAAAAAGCAATAAAAGTGATGACGATAAACATCAAATTATACTTAGTCGAACGCATTGTTTTTTGGTATTCATCAACAGGCAAAAGCAGTTTTACTCCAAATGAACTTTGCTCTTCGGCAACACTTCTTACAACTTCACCATCAGTATAGGTCAGGTCTGAGCGGTCGTTTGGAAGATTTTTTACAACATTCCGTTTCAAACCAATGAAATCACCTACACCTTGGTGTGGATAATTTCTATTAAGGTGCAATTCATTCCAAATAGCTTTAAAACCTTTTTCAGTTACCTCTCGCTCGTCTGGCAAGGACGCTCCAACAAAACTTGGTGTTCCCCAAGCTGATTCGAGCGATACTTTAGTCGTTTTGCCGAAAGGTAAAAAATCAATTTCTTTGCTACCGTTTAGGTTGATTAAAGCATCAAAATTGATAGTTTCAGCCGCTAAATTGATTGGACAACTGACACCCGAAATAAATAAATCGTTCGATTCAATTCCAGAATTCATTTCAGTATTTACTCCGTTGATTTTCAGTTGAATGGCTTCTTTAATCCCCTTCATATCTGAAATGCCAAATGAGATAAAAGCTTCTGAAAACAAAAATCTTTCTTTGGGAATTTTCAACAGCGTAACATCAGGCTTTTTGAATAAACCTTGCAAGTGTAGTTGTGCGTTGTAAAGCATTACTACATAAATTCCTCTGTATCTTTTTTCTGGAATTAGTTTTCCAGTAATGTTAAGCTGCTCAGGCAAAAAGTGGGCATACTTAATCACCGTTGATTTTTTCCCATTGTCATCCTCTTCAATAACCGTGTATGGAATCGTTATTACCGCTCCACCAATGGTTTGGTTACCTCCCCATTTAGAAGTAATTTCTTCTACGGCATTATCTCTGGTGGCTTGGCGTTCAAATACCAAACTTTGTAGCATTGATGAAGGAATCATCAGTAGCAAAATGAGGAAAAAAATGGTAATAAGCTTTAGCATAACTGAGCTTTTAATCCAATTATTAAAGCGTTCAATGAGCGATGTTTTTTCAGTTGTTTCCATAATTATTATATTATTTGATTTTACTTGCAAATTACTTTGAAATTCAAAGTTAAAATTGATTTAAAAAACGAATCTCAAAATTCGTTGAATGACTTTATAAAGTACCTTTAATAAGTGCTTCGAGGGCGTTGAGGTGTTCTTGAAAAGCCTGTTTCCCTTCGGGTGTTGCTTGAAATGAAGTATTAGGTTTTTTGCCAATAAAAGCCTTTCGTACTTGAATGTATTTTTCTTTTTCCAATGCCGTAATGTGCGAGGCTAAATTCCCATCAGTAACGTTGAGTGTCTCTTTGAATTCATTAAAATCCACCCAATCGTTTACCATCAAGATAGACATTACGCCCAACCTCACACGGTTTTCAAAAGATTTATTTATGTTTGAAATGATAGTTTGCATAATATTCAATTTGATAATTTCACTCAGAAAATAATTACCAAATCTTCAAATCAAGATTCATATTTACGGTACATCGCAATGCCATAAATAATATGTAAAACGCCAAAACCAATTGCCCAAAATAACAAACCGAGCTTCCATTGGTCTAAAAAAGCACATAATAAGCCCAAAACTATTTCGATATAGCCAAGAAAACGAAGTTCATCATAAGTATATTTTGAAGCATTTACGATAGCCAATCCGTAGAAAATCAGTGTGGTAGCATCTATTAAATGCGGTGCATGTTTCAATAAAATTAAACTAAACAAACCACCCGACACCAAAGGAACAGCCATACTGGTTAGCAATCTTTTTGAAGTACTTGTCCAGACACTTAGCCCTCTACGTTTAGCACTTCTAAAGCTGAAATAGCTCGCAAAACTAAGAGAAAGTAGCAAGACAACGATTCCGTCTATTAAAATATATTTTAGCAGAGGAATGTTATCCTGTAAATTAATATAACTGGAAGGATAGTCCGCAAGGATTCTTTGATAGGCCAAATAAGCACCCACCAAAGCAAAAGAGCCTGCAAATACTCCTGCAAGACCACTAAAGGAAATAAATCGGCTTGAGCGTTCCATCATTGAACGAATTTCCGAGATGTCTTGTAGATGCTGATTCATGTTTTTCAAATTACTTTGTATTGCAAAGTAAATTCTGAAAAAATAAAATTCCAAATATTTTTGAAATTTTATTAAAGATTAAGATTTCTTAGCGTCATTTCGTAGGCTGTGACATACTCTTTTACTGGTTCTGGCTCTAAGCCAAACTCAATGGCTTTGGTTCGTTCTAAAATATATTGTTTACGCCAGTCTTTCACATAGTTTACGCCTAAAATATCAATCATCTCTTTTATCCGTTTGATTTGATTTTCATCAAGTGTAGGATTTGGATAAAAAATATGTTCTTCGTGATTATAGGCTAATAATTTATAAGGGTCATATTCTGGACTGTCTGGTTTCAGAATAGTATCTACGGTTTTCGTACTTTTCTTTCGGTTGATTTTACTTTCAACCATCAATAAATTATCCCATAACCATGCTTTATTCTCTTTTAGACTTTCGTCAAAATGTTCTAATTCACCAAAATGAAAAGGTATTGAATTTATATACCGCCCTTCCTCTGACCATTTATCTTGTTCAAAACCATTGAGTAAAATAGCTTTTTCAGTATAAGCACAGAGACCATTTTGGCAATGGTAAAGATTCATTACAATATCTTTATAGAACTCAAATGCACTTGAATTATACTTTGGATGATTTTGATGATTATTTTCTAAGGCTTCTTCCCATGCTTTATAAACCTTAGAAAGAATTGTAGATTTATCAATTTTTCTCATGTTACTTTAATTCCCAATTTAAAAGTGTAGCCAATTTTTTATATTCTTCAAATTTTACTTTCTTTTCTTCCAAACTCAGATGGTTGTGTTTCAACTGACTTTCTAAAGTAGCAATACGAACTAACTGCTTGTTTCTCAAATCATTCCCTTCTTGGTCTAAGTCAAATACTTTTTGTAAAATACCTGTCCAAGTTAAGTATTGCGGATTGATGGTATAATTATCGACGTGTCTTCCTTTTTTCTTGTCATAATATAGTTCTTGATAAACATAGCCTTCGTCATTGAACTTCAACTCAACAATCTCCCAAGGTTCAAAAGACGAGGCTACCAAAGGCGAATGTGTAGCAAAGAAAAATTGTGAATCTTTTGCCATACTTGTATAAAAATTAACAATTTCTGCTTGAATATCAGGGTATAAAGAACGCTCTGGTTCGTCGAAAAGAATGATAGATTTTTCAGGTTTAAGTCCGTACAATGGCAAAGCTGTTAGAATCACTTGTTTTGTACCAGTACTTAGTCCTTCAAAAGGAATGTCTTTGCCTTGTTTTGTTTGAATTTTGATGGTTTCAATATCTTCTGTTTTCTCAAAATCCAATTCTGTTTTTACTTTTAGGTTAAAACGATTCAGAATTTTATTTAAAAAGTTATTTGCCAAATCTATAATAGGATTAGGCGATAATTCACGCCATGCCAAAAATTCATCTCTTGCTTTGAATACTTCTTTTTGTGAAATGTTAGGATTTTGCAATAGTTTAGAAAGCTCAAGACTTTTTTTGATTTCTAATTCACGGTCTTTAATGATTGCTTCATTGATAGTTGACCAACTACTTTGTAAATCATATTTACTAAAATCTAATAAATTTTTATTTATAGATGTTTTATTTTTATCTTTTGATAGTTTTTCAGCTTTGAGTAATTCAATATTAGACGGATAAAATAAAACTTTAAATTCATCTATTAGAAAATTAACCATATTGTAATCTAATCCTATAAATGTCATGAAAAATGATTTTTCACCATCAATAGCCTCATTTTCTTCTTCGTATCCATAAAATTTCACTTGAAGTTTATTGTCAAAACTAATATGAGTTTCATGATTAGTTATATCAATTCTACTATTTTCAAAACTAGTAGTAGCTGGAATTGTTACATCTTCTAAGATAGAATACGAAATAAAAGATTGGTTAGCAATAACTAATAGAGTCTCTTTCAAAATCTCAATCAAACTCGTCTTTCCAGTCCCACTTTGTCCAATAAAGCATACTTTTTCCAAAGCTTGTCCAGCTTTTGGATGTCCTTCTGGATAAGTTAAATCCAAACGGAAGTCTTTAAATTGATTGTATTCTTGGATATATAATTCTGTAACTTTCATGGAGTCTATTTTGTATTTCTGATGCAAAATAATTAAAAAAGGTCAGCTTTATGGGCTGACCTCTAAAAATCTTGGTTTATACTTATTCACACTTCCGACGAGTGTCTGCTAAAGCAATAATTTTCCAACCGTTTTCAGTTTTGTATAGTTGAAAAGCGTCCACGCCGCAGTGTTGGCTTTTGCCGTTTACAAACAATTCGTAGGGAGTCCAAGCGGTAGCCATGTTTCCATCAACCCTGATTTCGTAACTTAATACTCTTTCTTCAATTTGTACATTGGCAGTTAAAGAACCAATTTGCTTCACAAAACCGTCGATGTTTGCTTCGGTTGTCAGAGCCATAACATTGGTTTTACGGTTAATGCCGATAGATTGCATTCGGGCAGTGGGATGAAAAGTAGCACGAATCATTGTAGAATCATGTTTTTGCATTCCCGTAAATAATTGTTCAATAACCGACTGAACCGCTTTTTCTTCAGCATTTTGGGCTGTAATGGCAAAGCTAATGCCTAAGAAAAGGAGCAAAAAGGAAAATATTTTTTTCATAATTGAAATTATCTGAATCTTTTAAAATACACAGAGAAACACAGAGTAATATAATGAGTTGCACAGAGAAATATAAAATGTGATATGAAGTACTTTAAAACACTATAATATTTTTTGAAAATTAATAATTCATACTTCATATCTCATACCTCATTTCTCTCAAAACTGATACACTTTTAGTACTGATTGATTTATACCAAAAATAAGATTACGATTTACCAGTATCACAGAGCGGACATCGCCTTTTAATTGTAAACCTGATTTTTTTTGTGGTATGTATGTAAATTCGCCTTTCCCATTTCCTTGTAAGACTACTCCATAGTTAGCATCGTATTTACCCATTTTTAAACGAGTAATATTTTGATTGCCTGCTAAAATAAGGTCTTTTACGCCGTCGTTGTTGAAATCCATTACTTGTATGGCGTGAATCGGAGCAAATTGTACTTCTAAAGGTAAGCTTTTTTCAATGAATTTTCCTTGAGCATCCATGCTGAAATAGCTTGTTTTGAAATCATTTGCCAATAATTTTTCAGCTCCATCCAATTCAGAAGAATCAAAAATATCATTCAGCGTAGCATCTGCATAACTTTCGTAATTAATAAATTTCTTCCTTTTTGCCGTGATTTGCTCCAAAAGTTCATCTCTGGTAAGGTATGGATACGATTTCCCTTGAATGTAAAGGCAAAGAATTGGGTCGATTGTACCATTTTGGTCGAAATCTTTGTAATATAATTCCGCTGGTTCTTCCGCTGATGCCTTGCATTGGCTATTCAAACCAAGATTTCCGACCAACAATTCTGGTTTACCATCTTTATTGAAATCGTCAATGAGTAATTTATTCCACCAACCTTGATAATTTTTATCGAAGTACTGCTTGCTTACGTTTTCTGCTTTTCCTTTAGCAATATTAAAAACTGAAATAGGCATCCATTCGCCAACTAATACTAATTCTGCTTGCTTATCTTGATTGAGGTCAACGAAAGCGGCATCAGTTACCATGCCTGCGTATTGCAATTCTGTTGGTGTTTGTTCGTTAAAAATTCCTTTGCCATTGTTGATAAGTAAATAACTGCGAGGTTTTTCGGGATAACGTCCGGGAACTACTCTACCGCCCACAAATAAATCTGGTTTTCCGTCCTGATTTACGTCGCCAACACTCACACAGCCAGTACTGATAGGCATAGCAGGCAAGGCAACAGCGTTGAGCGTAAAATTACCTTTGCCATCGTTCAAGAATAATTGGTCTTGTAAAACTGGGTCGTTGGGTGCATATTGTCGGTATCCGCCGTAAGCTACATACAAGTCTAAATGTCCGTCGCCGTTGGCATCAAAGAAATTGGCAGCACTTACATCGGCATTGATTTTTGTGGCAATTTTCTGTTTCGAGAAGGCTTTTTGCTTATTTTGAATAAATACTTCACTGCTATTGCCAAAGCTTCCTCCTACAAATAGGTCTTCTAAGCCATCTTTATTCACATCGGCTTTGAGCATTACTGGCCCTACAAAGGACATCGCATGGTTCAGTAAAGACTGACGTTTGAAATCGTTTTGTGTTGTGGCTAAAGCTACTTCGGGTTTTATGGGCGAAGCCGTTTCGGTAAATAGTGTTTGAGGAATTTTTACTTGGGTAGGAGCGAGGCTCGCTTTTTGTTCATCCAAGAGTAAAGTTTGGTCGATTACTACATTTTTTCTGACTTCTTTTTTTCCACTACTCCAAACGATTACCAATGAATCAATTTTATTTTGTTTCCCGAGTCCGAAGTGCAAATCAAAACCAACATTCGACTGAAAACCTCTTGTGGGCATTTGTTCTTGGTACTGCGTTTTGCCTGCACTGTAAATACTTACTTTTGCTCCGATTCCTTTGGTATTTTGGTTTTCACCTCTCAGTTGTACATTCAAAAAATGATGCTGAAGTTTTTGATTACTTTCGTTTTGATAAATAAAAGCAGGCAAATTGATATTGTTCACCACCAAATCCAAATCGCCGTCTTTGTCTAAGTCGGTATAAGCTGCTCCGCTACTGTTTGAGGTTTGGGCAAGCCCCCAATTTTTGGTTTGATTCGTAAATTGTAAAGTACCAGAGTTGCGGAATAAATAATTTGTAACGTTTGAAGAAGGCATTTTTTTCACTAATTCCAATACATCTTCTCGCTGAAAACCTCCTTGTCTTTGTTTAATGTAGTCGTCCATATACTTCAAAAAGTCGAGGTTGGTGTAATCGTGCAAGTATCCGTTGGTGATGTAAAGGTCTTTCCAGCCGTCGTTATCATAGTCCGCAAATAAAGCCGACCAACTCCAGTCTGTATTTGAAATACCTGCTAATTGCCCGATTTCGCTAAAAGTACCATTGCCTTGATTGAGGTGAAGCATATTTCGCATATACTGATAATGAAAACCAGATTGTACACTCAAATCGAATTTGAAGTAATTGTCTGGTGCCATCAAAAGTTTCTGACGGCGGTTATCTTCGGGCAACATATCTAAAGTAAAAATATCAGGCAACAAATCGTTGTTGATGTCGGCTACATCATTTCCCATTGAAAAATTAGAAGTATGTCCTAACTGTGTTAAACTTACTTCGGTAAATTTTCCGTTTTGTTTGTTCAAATAAAGGCGGTCGGGAACGGCATAATCGTTACTTACATAAATATCTGGCCAACCGTCTTGGTTTACGTCGGCAATTCCAGCTCCTAAACCATACGAAAGAGCCGAACTTTGGATGCCAGCTTCACGGGTAATATCTCTAAAATATCCTTTGTCGTTTATATAGAAGCGTGAGCCACTTACAGGGTCATCAATTTTCAAAGAAGCCTCTGTATCAGTCAAATTGAGAACTGGTAGCGATTTAATATTGTGATTCAGTAAAAATACATCAAGGTCACCGTCTTTATCAGCGTCAAAGAAATAGGCATTTGTACTTGATGCAGGGCTATCGAGTCCATAAAGTGCGGCTTCTTCTTTAAAAATCGGTACTCCCTGAATATCATTTCCCTGATTAATAAAAAGCTCATTTACCTTTTTTTCGGGTCTTAAATTTCCAGAATGGCATACATAAATATCTAATTTACCGTCGGCATTAATGTCAACCATTGTTGTACCCGTTTTCCAAGGGCCTGGACGACCGCCCACGCCAGCCTGAGCTGTAATGTCGGCAAACTGCATATTTTTTTTGTTCAAGTACAAACGATTTTCCTGCATATTACTGGTAAAGTACAAATCGTCGTAGCCATCGCCATTTACGTCGCCTACTGCCACACCACCACCATTATAAAAGTATTCATACATCAAAACATTCGTATTGAGTCCTTCTTCGATGACATTCTGGAAGTCGATATGAGTTTGTTCCGGGCTAAGTAATGTGAATAAGTTTTCGGTTGAAGCATCATCTGTATTGGAAGAAGACGAACCCCCACATTGCACAAAGACAAAGCCCGAAAGTATTAAATAAGTAAGCTGTTTAATTTTCATGTTCAGGGATAAAAGCGATAAAAGGGAAAAAGTATTGGCATATTTCAAAGGCAAATTGAAAGAAAAAATTTTGAAATATGATACTGAAAATGTAAAGTTTTTGAAAATGAGCATTAAAAAATTGAGCCAAAACAAGGACGCTATTTAAAGAAGAATCTCTGGAATGTCAAAGAATTTATGCTAATTCTTCTTGAAAAAGTCAAATAGCACAATAAAAGGCTGTTTATCGTAAGTTTTACTGTATTTTATTGAGTTTTTTATTTTTCTAATTTTTAAGAAACCGAATCGCATTTTTTCTTTGAAAATTTAGATAAAAGGTGTTTTCTCCGTTTGTGGGCTTTAACGCCTATTCGTGAATAGATATACACAAATGTGTAGATGAAAAATTTATAAAAAATATTGACTTTGTGCAAACATTTGCACAGAGAAATTTTATAAAATATTGTGTTAAAATCTATAAAAAGTGATAAACTTGATTTTTATAAAAGTAAATAGTACAATTTGATATTGTATTATTTATACAATAAATGCAAATTGCGACTGGAACTACTAAAAAATTCCAATTTTACTTAAACTTTACAACGCTTGTTCATGATGGCATCACTGTCATACTTTATCGCTACCTAATCTATGAAAATCAACACGGTCTGTCTGTTCATGACTGGATAATTCCCAGTAAAAATTCAATCTTTCCCAATTTTATGTTAACTCTATAACGCAATAAATTATGACAATTTTTTATCTGTTGAAACATCAAAGTAAAAGAATTTTCTTTTTTGCTTTGATGTTTATGATTACTTCAATGGCTACTACATTCGCCCAGAAAGTCAAAGGTAAAGTAACCGATGATAAAGGACAGGGAATACCCGGGACGAATATATTAGTGAAAGGCACCAGTACTGGGGCTACTTCGGATGCAAACGGTTTTTATTCTGTAAATGCTCCTAAAAATGCAACCCTTATTATTTCGTCAGTAGGTTTTATCACTAAAGAAGTAGCCGTAGAAAACCGTTCAACGGTTGATGTAACCCTTGCTTCTGATGTGAAATCACTTGATGAAGTAGTAGTTGTGGGTTATGGTACACAAAAGAAAGTAACTGTAACGGGTGCTGTTGTGGCTGTACAAGGCGACAAAATCCTTAAATCTCCAGCAGTTGATATTTCTAACTCGCTTGCGGGTCGTTTGCCGGGTTTGGTGGTAATCCAAACCAGTGGTGAGCCAGGTTATGACGGTGCTTCTATCTCTATCCGTGGTACAAACACTTTAGGAAATAGTAGCCCATTGGTAGTTATCGACGGTATTCCTGACCGTGACGGTGGTTTGGGTCGTTTAAGCCCAAGAGATATTGAATCAATTTCAGTATTGAAAGATGCTTCGGCGGCAATTTATGGTGCTCGTGCGGCGAATGGTGCTATTCTTGTAACTACCAAAAGAGGTAAAACTGGAAAACCAACCATTACTTATGATATGAACGTAGGGATGGCTCAACCAACTCGTCTTCCATCAATGGCAAATGCAGTTGAGTACGCTAAAATCATGAACGAAATTGGTATTTATAAAAACATTCCAGCTTCAGAATGGGGTACAGCTTGGTCAAGTATTCAGTCAACTGGTTCATACAAATCACCAGGCGGTGCAACTGTAAATGCTAATTATAGCCCAGAAGCAGTACAAAAATATGCTGATGGTTCAGACCCTTGGCGTTATCCAAACACTGACTGGTTTAAAGATGCCTTCAAAACTTGGTCTCCACAAACTCGTCACAACTTGCAATTATCAGGTGGTACAGAATCACTCAGATATATGGCATCTTTAGGTTATGTGTCACAAGATGCGTTTTACAAAAACTCAGCAACAAGCTATCATCAGTACAACTTCCGTACAAATTTAGATGCTAAAGTAAGTAAGTACATCAGCACAAACTTGGGTATCATGGTTCGTAGAGAACTTCGTAGATTCCCTACTGAAAGTGCTGGTTCTATTTTCCGTATGTTAATGCGTGGTCGTCCGACTGAGCCAGAAGTTTGGCCAAACGGTTTACCAGGCCCAGATATTGAGAATGGTCAGAACCCTTATGTAATTACTACTAACGCAACAGGTTATATTGATAACCCAGTTGACTATGTGCAATCAAATGGTTCGGTAGTAATTACTAATCCATGGGTAGATGGTTTGAAATTGACTTTATCAGGTGCAATTGATAAAAACTCAGGTACAAACAAAGTTTGGCAAACGCCTTGGACTTTGTATTCGTGGGACAAGAAAACGTATGAAGCAGACGGCGTAACACCATTATTAGTAGGTGCAATTCGTTCAAACTTCAAAGACCCACGCTTGAGCCAATCGTACAGTACAACATTGAATACCAACCTTACGGCAATGTTGAACTATGATACTAAATTTGGTAAAGACCACAACCTTAGCGTATTAGCGGGTGTTACTCGTGAGACATTCACAGGTGAAGGTTTCTTTGCTTACAGACGTAACTTTATTTCATCAGCCGTTGACCAATTGTTTGCGGGTGGTTCATTACAGCAAAACACTGGTGGTAGTGCTTATGAAAGAGCTCGTTTAGGTTATTATGGTCGTGTGCAGTACAACTATAAAGAGAAATACTTATTAGAATACATCTGGCGTTATGACGGTTCATATATCTTCCCTGAATCGCATCGCTTTGGTTTCTTCCCTGGTTTATTGTTAGGTTGGAATATTTCTAACGAAGATTTCTTCAAAGTAAAAGGTATCGACAATTTGAAACTTCGTGCTTCTTATGGACAAATGGGTAACGACCAAGTGTTCTATAATGGTGCATTACAAGAGTACGCTTATTTGTCAACATTTGGTTTCGGACAATATCCAATCAACAACCAAGTGGTAACAACTTTACAAGAAACAGTATTAGCTAACCCTAACTTTACTTGGGAAAGAGCTAACAACTACAACGTAGGTTTAGACGGAACATTCTTGAACAATCGTGTTGATTTAACTTTTGAATATTTCTATAATAAAAGAGACCAGATTTTGATTCAAAAGACTGGTTCAACGCCAGCTTCATCAGGTATCAACGCTTTGTTGCCTCCAGTGAACGCAGGTATTGTAGAAAACAAAGGTTTTGAGTTTGCTTTGGGTTATAATGCAAAACCAACCAAAGACATGACAATCAGAGCTGCGGTGAATGGTGGTTATGCTAAAAACAAAGTAATCTTCATGGATGAAATTCCGGGAGCTCCAAGCTATCAGTTACAAGAAGGTAAACCAATTGGTGGATATTTAGTATATGAATCAGATGGCGTATTCAAAGATGTTGCTGAAATTGATGCAAACAAACTTGATTATACTTCGGTTACTTCAAAACTTATCCCTGGTGATATGAAGTTTAAAGATGTAAACGGAGATGGCAAAATCAACGCTGACGACCAAGTAAGATTAGACCAAAACGCTACACCAACTTTCAACTTTGGTGCAACGTTCGATTTACGTTACAAAGGTTTCGATTTGAATATCTTGTTCCAAGGAGCAACAGGTGCTTCAATCCGTATCCAAACAGAATCGGGTGACATCGGTAACTATTTGAAATACTTCAACGACAACAGATGGTCTGTTGATAACCCAAGTAGCGTTCATCCTCGTTTAGCAAGTAGAGGTGATACTTACTTTACAGGTGGTAACTATGGTAACAACACTTATTATTTGTTTAGCAAAAACTACGTTCGTTTAAAAAATATTGAACTTGGTTATACTCTTCCAAGCAATATCGTAGAAAGACTAAAACTTGGAAGCTTAAGAGTGTATGTGAATGCGTTGAACTTGTTGACGATTGACAAAAACAATATCTTCGACCCAGAAGCAACTTCACAAAGTGGTGTATATTATCCACAATCTCGTGTGATTAACACAGGTCTAAGTCTAACCTTTTAAAACGTAAAATGAATATGAAGAAAATAATTTTAAGAATCGGCTTATTTATAGCGTTAATAGGCGTTACATTATCTTGTGACAAAGATTTTTTGAATACAAAGCCCTTGGATAAAATTTCAAGTGCTGCAACTTGGTCGGATGGTGCATTGTCTGAGGCTTTTATCTTTAATGTTTACTCGTTCCTTGGATACGGTGGCTTTGAAGAACAAGCTTTAGCGGCCTATACCGATGAAGCAATGTTTACCCACGCAGGTCGTAACATCAACACTTTTACCGAAGGTTCTGAATCTCCAAGTAACCTTGGTTGGCAAAGTGATACTTACCGTTGGGACAGAATGTACTTGGCAATTCGTGAAGCAAACGTAGCTTTAGAAAATTTACCAAAATCAACTTTTACAGATGCTACTTTGAAAGATAGATTAATGGGCGAGGCTTATTTCCTTCGTGCTTATTACTATCATCAATTAGTGCGTTATTATGGTGGTGTACCTTTGATTAGCAAATCGTATGGTTTGAATGAAGATTACACAATTGCCAGAAATACTTATGACGAATGTGTGAAGTTTATCATCAGTGACCTCGACAATGCGTCAAAATTATTAGAAGGTAAACCTGCAACGCCTGGTCGTGCTACTAAAATTGCTGCAATGGCATTAAAAGCACGTGTATTGTTGAATGCTGCAAGTGATTTGCACGATGGCCCTACTGCTAAAGCAAAATCACCTTTGTTGGCAAGTTTCTCAAACATCGAGTTAGTTGCTTATCCTTCGGGCGAGCGTGCTACAAGATGGGCTGCTGCAAAAGCTGCTGCTAAAGCGGTGTTGGATGCTACTACGGGTTATAAACTTAACTTGACAGCTCCAGTATCGGTTGAGGAAGGTAAAAACAACTACAACGCTATCGCAATGGGTGGACAAAGTGCTGTGGCTGACCCTGCTGCGGCTGTTGAATTGATTTTCCAACGTACTCATACGGCTCTTTTCACACAAGAAGATAACTGGCCTTTAGGTGGTATTCACTACGGTATCAACAACGGACCAAATGGTTATCACAACTGGGCTGGTAATACGCCAATCCAACAACTTGTGGATGATTATGAAATGATGGACGGAAGTAAATTTGATTGGAGTAACCCTGCTCACAAAGCAGCTCCTTATGAGAACCGTGACCCTCGTTTCTATGCTTCTATTTTGTATGACGGAGCACCTTGGAAACCACGTCCTTCGGATGTAGCTCCACTTGACCCTTCTAACCAAATTCAAACTGGTTATTATGATGATGGAAAAGGTGGTAAAATCAACGGTATTGATACTCGTGAGTCATCAGTAGAAAACTGGAACGGTAGCCGTACTCACTATTATACTCGTAAGTTTATTGATCCAAACCCAGCTTTGGCTGATAACCAATCGTCTGCTCAGGTGATTCCTTGGCCATTTATCCGTTATACAGAAATGGCGTTGAGTTATGCTGAAGCTTGTATCGAAACCGGTGATGAAGCAGAAGCAAGAAACTGGATTAACAAAATCAGATTCCGTTCGGGTATGCCTGCTATCAACGATAATGGTGCTGCTTTGAAAGCAAGATTACGCAATGAGCGTCGTATTGAATTATCTTATGAAGAACATCGCTACCATGATGCTCGTCGCTGGATGATTCCACAAACTACGGTGGGTAGAGGTATTAAGTCAATCAATGTTGAAGCTAAGCTGAAACCTGGAAAGACTGCCCCATCTATTTATAAATACGATAAGGATCGTTATACTTATACTTATACCGTAGAAGATAACACTTCAAACGAAACTCGCCAGTGGAACGATAAGATGTACTACCGTGCTTTGAGCCGTGATGAAGTAAAACGAAATCCAAAACTTGTACAAAACCCAGGATTTACTCAATAAGTTTTGTATTTAGGATATTCTTTTTTAGTAGTTTTACCGAGAATCTATCCTTTTAGGGTAGATTCTCGGTTTTTATGGTCATTGCAATTGAAACTCCCAAATGTTTACATTGTATGATTACAAAAAACAGATTATATTTCCGCTAATTGTATTACCGAAACCTCTTTTTAACTAAGATTAAATGAAGCAATTATGCTTATTTAGGGCTAAAAAAATTACTTTTTTTGCCCTTCTTTTTTGTATTGCTTGTAAGCAAACTGTAAAGCTGGACGAGCAAGATTATGCCACTCGTTGGGCAGAAATGACGCTTTTTATTACCAAAAATACTCCTGCCAATTCGCCTACGTATGCTTCAAGGTGCTTGGGCTATATTGGACTAACCATGTACGAATCGGTGGTACATAGTAATCCAAAGTATGTTTCAATGAATGGACAATTGGATAGTTTGTCGTCTTTGCCTTTACTCGAAAAAGGAGTAAAATACGATTGGATTTTATCTTTGAATGCCGCACAAGCTGAAATTTTACGTTCCATTTACCAACAAACTTCCGACCAAAACAAAGCAAAAATTGATTCTTTAGAACAAGTACTCGAAGCGTCGAGAATCGTAGAAATTCAAGATACCAGTATTATTGCAAGGTCAAAAAAATATGGTCGTCAAGTGGCACAACAAATTTTTGCTTGGTCGAAAACAGACGGCGGACATCGAGGCTATTTGAAAAACTTCGATAAAAAAATGGTGCATCCAAATCGACTTGGAGCTTGGAAACCACCACTTTACGGACAATCGTTTAGTCATTTTCCATTACATCCGCATTGGGGCGAGAACAGAACTTTTTTGAGTATCAATCATCGTGTAGAAGCACCACGTCCTATTCCTTTTGATAGTTTGCCACAATCAGCTTATTATCAACAGTTTTTGGCAGTCTATCGTCAAAACAAAGCCCTCAGCCAAGCGAATAAAGAAGCCGCAATATGGTGGGGCGACGACCCAGATGAAACTTTTACACCTCCCGGACATTCGTATTATTTGGCAACTTTGGTCATTAAAAAAAGAAAACCTTCTCTGATTACTTGTGCCGAAACTTATGCCAAAGTAGGCATGGGCGTAGCAGATGCCTTTACGAATTGCTGGAAATGGAAGTATCAGTTTTTTACCGAGCGTCCGAATACTTTTATCCCACAGTACATTGATAAACATTGGGAATCTTTTTGGCCAGACCCGCCTTTTCCCGCTTTTCCATCAGGTCATGCTATACAAGCGGCTACTACGGCTACTATTTTGGCAGATTTATATGGAGAAAAATTTGAATTTACGGACAACGCTCACGTTGGACGAAAACCCGATGAACTCAGAAAAGTCGATTTTAAAGCTCGACATTTTACTTCTTTTTGGCAAGTGGCCGAAGAAACGGCAAAGTCGAGATTTTATGGTGGAATTCATACGCCACAAGATAACGAAGCTGGACTTTCAAAAGGTAAAGAAATAGCCAAAAACATCAATCATTTGCAATGGCATCAATAAAAATTAACCTAACCAACCATTTATACTATGATTAAAACTTTACAAAAGTATGGGCTTCTCATTGTTTTTGGCGGACTGCCTTTGGCTACCATTTCAGCCCAAAAACATTTTACTGACGTTACACAACAGGCTGGTATCAAGCATCACTATGAAGTATTTGAAGGCTTTTTAGGTGGCGGTGCTTGTGTGTTGGACATCAATAATGATGGTTTCGACGACCTTTTTCTAACTGGTGGCATGACCGACGATGTACTTTATTTGAACAACCGAAACGGTACATTTACAAATATTTATGCTAAATCGGGTTTAGCACTCACCAAAAAATTCATGACCCAAGGGGCAGTGGCAGCCGACGTTAATCGAGATGGTTGGGTAGATTTGTACGTCACAACCATTACTTCAAAAGGCTCAAAAAATATCATTCCACGGGCCATCAATCTTTTGTTTCTGAATAACAAAAACAATACTTTCAGAGATGTGACCAAAGAATATGGCTTGGGCGAATTAAATTCTTTCAGTACAGGAGCAAATTTTGGCGACATCAACGCCGATGGTTTTCCAGATTTGTATGTAGGCAATTACTTTACTTCTTATCCGGGTGATTTGAGTAGTATCAATATCAACGATTCACAAATTGTAAGTGCAAGCCAAATTGCCGAAGGCTTTTTGTTGCTCAATCAAGGCGGAAAAGGATTCAAGAATGTCTATAAAGATTACGGACTGTCGCACAAAGGTTTTGGCTTTGGAGGTGTTTTCTCAGATTTTGACAACGATGGCGACCAAGATTTGATAGTAAATCACGATTTTGGCTATAAAAAAACACCAAATTTACTTTTGAAGAATCAATTTCCTTTTAAATGGTTCAATGATATTGGCCCACAAACGGGTATGGATTTGAAAATCAATTCGATGGGAACAGCCGTGGGCGACTATAACAACGACGGTCTGATGGACTATTTTTTCACCAATATTCGTTTTAATAAATTTATGGTGAATAATGGTGTCGGAAAACCTTTTTCAGAAAAGTCTTTAGAATTGGGCGTAAATACCATTACGATTACTTGGGGAGCAAATTTTGCTGATTTCGACCACGACGGTGACCTTGATTTGTTCATGGCAAATGGTGATTTAAACCCCAATTGTACGCCAATTGGTGACTTTTACTTTGAAAATACAGGGAAGAAATTTGAAGAAAAAGGCGGACTTATAGGCTTAAACGACTACGGCATAGGCAGAGGTTCTGTCGTTTTTGATTTAGAAAATGATGGTGATTTAGACCTTTTGGTCGTAAACCAAAAACCAGTTTTACCGGGCTATCCAACGGAGTCAGAAACACATTTATTCAGAAATGACGGAGCAAAAGGCAATTGGCTCAAAATTGCCTTGAAAGGTACGCAAGCCGAATCACATGGTTTGGGTTCTAAAGTTGAAATTGTGGTGAACGGACAGCATCAAATTAGAGAAATTGATGGTGGAGGCTCAAGTCATTTATCACAAAATGCCAGTCATGCCCATTTTGGCATTGGCAGTGCTACGCAAATTGATGAAGTAATTGTGCATTGGACAGGTGGCTATCGTCAAGTATTAACAAATGTCAAAGCCAATCAATTGCTTGTAGTAACGGAGGAGGAACACATCAACCGTTGGGAGTGGATTCAAAAAGGAGTAATCATTTTGCTGATTTTAGCAGTAGCAACTATTAGCTTGGGCGTGTATAGGTATTTGAAAAAGAAGAAAAAATAGGTATTTGTTTACAAAAAAATGAGGTGATGAAAAAGTCTTTTCATCACCTCATTTTTTTGTAGAGTAAGCGAATAATACTTTAGTTATGTTAATAAAAACAATCACTAATTCACTCACTCACAAATACTTAAAATTCCGCTGATTTTGGAGTACGTGGGAAAGGAATTACGTCACGGATGTTAGTCATACCCGTTACAAACATCACCAAACGCTCGAAACCGATACCGAAACCAGAGTGTGGAGCTGTACCAAACTGACGAGTTTCTAAATACCACCAAATCGTATCTTCGTGGATGCCCACATCTTTAGTACGTTGTAATAATTTTTCGTAATTATCTTCACGCTGCGAACCACCGATGATTTCACCAATGCCCGGGAATAATACGTCCATCGCACGAACAGTCTTTCCATCCTCATCTAATTTCATGTAGAAAGCTTTGATGTCTTTTGGATAGTTAGTCAAAATCACTGGTTTTTTGAAATGTTTTTCTACCAAGTAACGCTCATGTTCCGATTGTAAATCAATGCCCCATTGCACAGGATATTGGAATTTACCCTCTTTGTGGCGTTTTGATGATAACAAAATCTGAATCGCTTCTGTATAAGTTAATTTTACGTATTCGTTATCAACCACAAAACGCAATTTTTCAATCAAAGCTAATTCTGAACGTTCGTCGGCTTTTTTCGTTTTTTCTTCGTCTTTCAAACGATTTTCAAGGAACGCTAAATCGTCGGCACAATTTTCTAAAGCATAGTTGATTACATACTTAGTAAAATCTTCTGCCAAACGCATATTGTCTTCTAATTCATAGAAAGCAACTTCTGGCTCAATCATCCAGAACTCCGCCAAGTGGCGAGCCGTGTTTGAGTTTTCTGCACGGAAAGTAGGCCCGAAAGTATAAATTTTCGATAAAGCCATTGCTCCCAATTCACCTTCTAATTGTCCAGAAACGGTTAAATTCGTTTCTTTTCCGAAGAAATCTTCTTTGTAGTTGATAGAACCGTCTTCGTTCAACGGTGGATTTTTCGGGTCTAAAGTACTTACACGAAACATTTCACCAGCACCTTCGGCATCCGAACCAGTAATGATTGGCGTATGTAAATAGAAAAATCCGTTGTCGTTGAAATATTTATGAATCGCATAAGCCAACGAGTGACGAATACGAAGAATTGCCGAAAAAGTATTAGTACGTGGACGCAAGTGAGCGATTTCACGTAAGAATTCCAAAGAGTGTTTTTTCGGTTGCAAAGGATATTTCTCAGGGTCGGCAGTACCATACACCTGAGCCGTTTTCACTTGAACCTCTACTCTTTGTCCCGAACCTTTTGATTCAATAAGCGTACCCGTAATGGCAACACACGAACCCGTAGTAATTAATTTGAGTGTATCTTCATCAATTACTCCCGGCTCTGCAACTGCCTGAATATTATGAATTACTGAACCATCATTGATATTAATAAAAATTACATTTGGTTGTACACGTTTCGTTCTTACCCAACCTTTTACAGTTATTTCTTCGCCAACAAGGGCTTCGGCTAAAATTTGCTTGATTTGCATTGCTATAATTTCGGATTTTCGATTTCAAATGTTTATCGACAAGTAAATTCAGACTGGCTAAATTTATTCAAGACTTCAAAATTACTTACAATTCTTACAATTACCGAATCGGATTAAACTTTTCACACAATGTTAAATGTTGTTAGGCATCTTTTTTTTCAGAAATCTACTTTCTAAGAAAATTTATACTTCAAATTGCTCTTTAGTCGAACAAATATTTCTAAAAAAATCATTTTAAAGAAAACCATTTGTCAGCGAAAATCCTGCGAACTATTCCCTAATTATGGTCATTCATAAAAAATCTTATAAATTTTTACGAAGGTTTTGAAGGATTTGAGATTAAAATCAATAAATTTGGCAAGATAGTTGAGAAGCGGAATCGCTCGCCTAAATTTAAAATTTTCTTACTTTATCAGTAATTTTATATTTCTAAGTATCTTCATTTTTAATTATGCAAAAACTTACTCTCAATCAAAGTCTTCAGCAAAGGTTATCTCCGCAACAAATTCAGTTTATAAAACTGTTGCAGATTCCTACCTTTGAACTGGCTGCTCGTATCGAAGAAGAATTGGAGGTAAACCCTGCTTTGGAAGAAGGAACAGACTTTGAAGTAAGAGAAAAAGATGAGTACGATGATGACTATGACGATTACGGAGATGAAGATTTCGGAGAATATAACGACCGAGACCTTGATATAGAGTCGTACTTGAATGATGATTATAGCGGCTATAAAATGCAAGGCGATGGCAACGGCGATGACGAAGACAAAGAAATGCCAATCGGAATGATTTCGACTTTGAACGACCACTTGATTTCTCAATTAGGTTTTTTGAAGTTGGAAGAAAATCAAGAAATCATTGGCAAACAATTGATTGGCTCTATCGAATCAGACGGTTATATGCGTCGTCCTTTGCAGGCAGTTGTGAATGATTTAGCTTTTACACAAGGAGTTTATACTACTTCAGAAGAAGTGGAGGCGGTTTTGAAACAAATCCAAACTTTCGACCCTGCTGGAATTGCCGCAAGAGATTTACAAGAATGTTTACTTTTACAATTGGACAGAAAAGACCTTTCAGACCCGATTGTACAATTTGCTATCAAGATTATTGAAGATAGTTTTGAAGAATTTTCTAAAAAGCATTACGACAAGATTCAAAAAAGGCTCAATATCGACGACGAAACTATCAAGCAAACCATTAAACTCATTACGAAACTGAACCCAAAACCCGGTTCGGCGGAGGAGGACGGAGGAATCATTCAGTACTTGATGCCTGATTATATTCTTACGAATAATAATGGAAAATTAGAACTTTCGTTGAATTCCAAAAATGCTCCTGAATTAAAAATTAGTCATTCTTTCCACGAAATGTTGGATACTTATGACAAGGGAGATAAAAATAACAAACAGATTAAAGAAACGGTTACGTTTATAAAACAGAAATTAGATTCTGCCAAATGGTTTATTGATGCTATCAAACAACGACAAAATACCTTGTTGAGAACCATGAAAGCCATTCTTGATTATCAGTACGATTTCTTTCTGACGGGTGATGAAACAAAACTTAAACCCATGATTCTGAAAGATATAGCTACGCAAATTGAAATGGATATTTCTACTGTTTCCAGAGTAGCCAGTAGTAAATCTATCCAAACAGAGTTTGGTTTGTATCCTTTAAAGTATTTTTTCTCAGAAGGTATTTCTACTGATTCGGGAGAAGATGTTTCGAGCCGAGAAGTAAAAAATATTTTGAAGGAATTGATTGATAATGAATCGAAAAAGAATCCACTTTCTGATGATAAATTAGAGAAATTCTTGAACGAAAGAGGCTATAATATTGCCAGAAGAACGGTAGCAAAATACCGTGAACAACTGAATATACCTGTGGCTCGGCTTAGGAAACAGCTTTAGAGAGCTTTGAGTTGTGAGCTTTGAGAAAGATAAAAAGCTCAAAGCTCATAGCTCAAAGCTGTAAGCTTAAAAGCTACAACAAAACAATTTTAACCCAAAAACGCTTGAATACTCGTTTTGCTCAAATATTATCGGCGGCTTTGCATCCTTTGCTTATGCCAACATTGATTTTTGCTACTCTTTTTTACATTGCTCCAGAGGCGATTCAAAATCTTGAACTTTTCAATTCCACTTCAAGAGTAGGCATGATGAGCTTGAAAATGGGCTTGTTACTCCTTATTTTTCTACAAACTTTTGTATTGCCTGTTTTTTGTATTTACGCATTGTATCGTTTTAAATTTATTAGTGATTTAAAAATGGAAACCCTCGCCGACCGACGAGTACCTTATTTAGTTTCCGTAGCCATTTATACTTTCGTAGCGGTATTTTTCACTTTCAATCTTCGTCAGTTTCCAGAAGTTTCATTAATTCTCACCAGTATTGCTTTTTCGATTTCTGCTGTTGCTTTTATTAGTTTGTATTGGAAAATCTCAGCCCATGCCGTTGGTATTAGCGGAACAGTGGGTGCATTATTGGGAATTGCAATCAAATTAGCCCTTGCTTCACTTTTTTATCCTGTACTTGTAGCCATTCTTATCGCTGGTTTTCTGATGTCTGCCAGACTGCATCTCAACGCCCATACGCCTGCACAAATCATTGCTGGAACAATTTTAGGCTTAGTCGTCAGTCTTTCCGTAGTGATATTTTTTATTTAAAATGTTATGCTTGCATAATAAATAAAAAAGTTTCAACTTAGGGTTTTGAAACAAACAATCAGATGTATCAATATCTTCTTTATCAGGTTCAAGCAGGCGTTTGTACTATTACACTCAATCGCCCAGAGGTGTATAATGCCCTCAGTCCAGCACTCATTCAGGAAATTACGCAGGCCTTCGAGCAAGCCAAAGGAGACGAAAGTATTCGTGTAGTGGTATTGACGGGAGCAGGAGACAAGGCTTTTAGTTCTGGAGCAGATTTGAAAAAAGGTTTAGATGGCTCAACAAGTTTGGGCGAATCGCTTCGCAAGAATTACAATCCAATGATTTTAGCCATTCGGAATTTACCCAAACCTGTGATTTGCCGATTAAACGGTATTGCCGCAGGAGCAGGCTGTTCATTAGCTTTGGCTTGTGATATGATTATCGCTTCCAAGACGGCTAAAATGTCTCAGATTTTTATCAGTATTGGTTTAATCGTCGATGCAGGTTCGTCGTTTTTCTTGCCCAAATTGGTAGGTTCGCAAAAAGCTTTTGAATTATGTTCGACGGGTAGAGTAGTGGAAGCTCAAGAATGTTTGTCTCTGGGCTTAGTGAATTCAGTAGTGGCAGAAGAAGATTTAGATACGGCTGTTGCCAAAATGGCAACTCAATACGCCAATGCCCCTACTTTAGCGATTGGCTTACTCAAGAAAGTGTTGAATCAGTCTTATCATTCTTCTTTAGAAGAAATGCTGGAGTTGGAAGCGATTCACCAAGATATAGCAGGAAAAACGCATGATTTTGGAGAAGGAGTAATGGCTTTTTTACAAAAACGCAAGCCACAATTTAAAGGATTTTGAGGTTTTAGGGTAAAATCAAAAAAAGTCGTTAGTATTACCAACGACTTTTTCAATAACCCTAACCCATAAAAAATCTATATAAAACAGTTTTGAATGTTCAAAAGAAAAGATAATTGATACAAAATCAACTTATCAAAGGATACCAGAAAAACGTTGAGTAAAATGCCGAAAGGAGATAGTTGAAGCCTAAAAAGGCTTAACTTAGGATATGAAGAAAATACGTACTACTGCGATAGCACTATTGATTTCATATCATCATCACATTTGGCGGAATGTTTTGCTGATATTGAATTTAAGCACAATATGTGCCTAAATTTATTTTTTTCAAAATGTTTTCCTGATTTTTTTTAAAGAAATATCAAAAAAGTCCTTTCAAAGTATTTTTTTACTTAAAAAGGACTTTTTTGTCATTAAGCCAGTTTCATTGTTTCAGGATTCCAAAGTACAGGTTTACCTGTTTCGGCACTTTTGTTACAAGCCAATGCAGGTGCTGCGGCTCTTAGTCCAAAAGTAGCATCTTCCCAAACTTTTTTTCCAGTACGGATTGATTCAAAGAAATTAATAAAATGGTCGAGTCGAGAATCGTAACCGTCTGGTGTTTTAAAAGTAATTTCTTTTCCATATTGCCATTTGGTATCTTCATCAGAGTACATCGCTTTATATGCCTTCATCGACGCTTCTTGTTCTGCCTTTGAGAAAGTAGCCAAAGAATCATATCCACCAATTTCTGGAGCTTTTGGACGTTTGAAGTTTTTCACTTTTAAGCCTCCCCACGATAATTCTATTACGCCTTCTGTCCCAATCAAACGAGTAGGCGAGCCACCACTTCCGCCGTCAGCTAAGTTTACTCTGGTAAAAAACTGAAATGAAGGATTCGCTTTGGTAGCTGGATAATTCATCAAAGCCGTAACGATGTCGTAAGCATCTCTACCGTCTTTCCAGAGGTTTAAATCGCCCAAAGCAAAAATTTTATTTGGTCCAGTCGAACCCGTAATCGTATGTAAATTGGTTAATAAATGCACAAATAAATCGCCCGCTACGCCTGTTCCGTAGTCTTTGTAATTTCTCCAGCGGAAAAATCTTTTTGCGTCAAAAGGTACTTTCGGAGCGTCGCCGATATAAGTGTCCCAATCGACTGTTTGGGTAGAAGCATCCGTCGGAATAGTATATTGCCAAGCACCGTTGGCAGAAGTACGGTCGTTGGTGGCTTCTACATATACCAATTCGCCAATAATACCCGATTCATAGATTTTCTTGGCTTCCCAAGTAACGCTACTACTTGCCACTTGCGAACCAACCTGAAATACTTTGCCCGTTTTTTTCTGTGCATCAATTACCGCTTGTCCTTCTTCAATATGATGAACCATTGGCTTTTCACAATATACATGCTTGCCAGCATTCATGGCATCAATTGAAATTTTATCGTGCCAATGGTCAGAAGTACAAACCAAAACGGCATCAATATCTTTTCTGCTCAGAATTTCACGGTAATCTCTGGTCGTAAAAATATCATTTCCCCATTTTTCTTTGGCTCTTTCCAAACGACCTTTGTATAAGTCACAGACAGCAACGATTTCAACGCCTGGTACTTGTAGGGCTGTATCAGCATCGTAATGTCCGATAATTCCTGAGCCAATCAGAGCAATGCGTACTTTGTCATTGGCAGAGATTTTTGCGGTTGGTTCTAAGGTAAAGGTTTTTCCATAAGCATCAGTAAGAGCCGCACCACCAAAAAGGAGTGCAGAAGTTCCACCGATTTTTCTAATAAAATCTCGTCTTGAATTTGACATAGTTAAATTGGATGTTTGTTAGACTGAATATTTTTGAGAGAAGAATTTTATAAAAAATTACTACTTTATTTGCATAAGCCTATGTTAGTTTGTCCTGATAAAGTAAAACGCTTTAGCACTTGGAAACTCGTATTACTGAAACTATATTAGCTTTAAGTTTTTCCATAGAACAGGATGCTCATCTTATTTTACTTTATAAGCTTTGCATTTATCATGGTTGCTTTACGAGTTGGAAACTCGGGCCACTGAAATACATCAACAAATAGCCAAATGAATAAACAAAAAACAAACAGAACTTTAAAGCTAATTGCTTTTCTGCTGATGACTTCTGCTATGACCAAAGCTCAGAATCTTGACACTGATTTTCTCCCCAAATTAATGGCTACTAAGCCCGAAGAGTTCAAGGATATTTTGGATAATGCCGATAAGTATCGGGTGCAAATTCTTTATACTCAGATTGATAGAGATAAAAAGAACCGCCCGACTTTTAAAAGTTATGGTTTCAGAATCAACAATTCAGAGTATTTTTATCCAGCCAGTACAGTGAAGTTTCCGGCCAGTGTGATGGCTTTGGAGAAAATTAATCAACTCAACATCAAAGGCTTAACTAAAGAAACGCCCATGTTTACGGGTGCAGAGTATGAACGCCATACGCCCGTAACGAAAGACTCTACGGCAGAAAATGGCTTGCCTTCGGTAGCACATTATATCAAAAAAATATTGATGGTTTCGGATAACGATGCTTTCAATCGGCTGTATGAATTTTTAGGACAAGAAGCTTTTAATGAGACGCTTCATCAGAAAGGCTATGAACATAGTCGTATTTATCACCGCCTACAAGTGGGTATGAACCGTGAACAAAACCGAAGAACAAATCCTATTCAGTTCAAAGAAGGCGACAAGGTTTTATACGAACAACCTATGGTAATTTCGGAGAAAAACTATGCTTCGCCAACGCCCATTTTAATAGGTAAAGGTTATATGAAAGGAGATTCTTTAGTGAAAGAACCTTATGCTTTTACTGACAAAAACTTTTTTCCATTATTAGAGCAACAAGGTATTCTGAAATCTGTACTTTTCCCAGAAGCTGTTCCTTCCAAACAACGCTTTCAATTGACGGATTCTGACTATCAGTTTTTGTACAAGTATATGTCGCAAATGCCTACTGAAAGTACTTATCCGAAGTATGAAGCTCCCGATTTTTATCCAACCTATTGTAAATTTTTGATGTATGGAAGTCATAAAGACGATGTGGTAAATCCGAATATTCGCATCTTTAACAAAGTGGGCGATGCCTATGGTTTTTTGTTGGATAATGCTTACATCGTTGATTTTTCAACGGGTGTAGAGTTTATGCTCACGACCGTTTTGCTTTGTAATAATGACGAAGTTTTCAACGACGACCACTATGACTACGAAACCGTTGGTTTTCCCTTTATGAAGAATTTAGGGCAATTGATTTACAACTACGAAAGTACTCGTTCGAGAAAATACAAAGCCGATTTGAGTAAGTTTAAGATGAATTATGATAAGTAAGCTGTTGAGCTATTAGTCTTGAGCTATGAGCGGTGAGCTTTGAGTTGTTATTTTGAACGCTTAATTAACTCAGGATTCAGTGCTTAAAATCAAATTTCAAAACTCACTACTCATAGCTCATAGCTCATAGCTCAAAGCTAAAGGCTCATAGCTCACAACTTATCGCTAACAAAAATTCCATGAAAAAATATTTCCTTTTATTATTCCTAAATACTTTAGTTTCGTTGGCTAATCCGACGAAACCTTTAAAGTCAAATTCAAGCAGAGCAAGCCTTGCCGACTCTTCTGTTTCACAAATCATTGATAGTTTCACCCAGCGGTATGCTCCAGATAAACGTACTGCTATTTTTCAAATTGATGCTTATCGAAAAGATAATCAATTGATTCTGACAGGAAAAACAAATTTGATTGAAGCTAAAAATGCTTTAATCAGTCGGCTGAAAGTAGCAAATTCCATCGTAGTTGATGAAATTAAAACTTTGCCAGAAACTGAATTAGAAGATAAAATCTATGGTTTGGTTGAAGTGTCTGTTTGTAACATTCGTTACTCGCCACGCCATAGCGGAGAGTTGGCTTCGCAGGCTTTATTGGGTACTCCAGTAAAGATTTTAGAGAAAGAAGATAATGGTTGGTTATTGATTCAAACGCCCGACCAATACATTGCTTGGGTGGATAGAGGAGCGATTACTGCTTTGAATAAAGAACAGTTTTCGCATTGGCAGAATACGCCCAAAATCATTTATACTCGTGCTTATGGTTCGGCATATTCTGAAACAAATCTTGAATCGTCAACTGTTTCAGATTTGGTGGCTGGTTGTATTTTGGAAGTTGTTGCCGAAAAAGATGGCTTTTATCAAGTACTTTTTCCTGATAACAGAAGAGGGTTTGTTGCCAAAAATGAAGCTAATATTTACAATAAATGGTTGGCTGGTGTTAATACTACTGAGGAAAATTTAGATAAAACTTCCAAAAGATTAATGGGCGTTCCATACCTCTGGGGCGGTACTTCTTTCAAGGGCGTTGATTGTAGTGGTTTTACCAAAACGGTTTATTTCTTGAATGGCATACTATTGCCTCGTGATGCTTCGCAACAAGTAATGGTTGGCGAGTTGGTTGATAAAACGGGCAATTGGGCAAACTTGAAAACTGGAGATTTATTATTTTTTGGAGAAAAACGTGAAGACGGTTCTGAAAGAGTAGTTCACGTAGCGATGTGGTTAGGAAACGGAGAGTTTATTCACGCTTCAGATAAAGTAAGAATCAATAGTATGATTGCGTCTGCTCCGAATTTTGATGCTTTTAATTTCAAAAGATACTTACGTGCTAAAAGAATTTTAAACAACGGAATGAAAGGCGTGAGTGGGTTGAAGATGGATAAGGTGTATTGAAATTATAAATTTTGAGTTATGAATTATGAAATCGTTAAAGCTAAAAGATTTCATAATTCATAACTCAAAATTTATATCTAAATTGCTATTCAAAAATCCCCTTGATTTTATCAAAAACACCTTTTGTTGCTTCTTTGGCTTCTTCTAATTTTTCAGAAGCTACTTCTTTCAAATCTTCGATTTCTTCACTGAGGTCTTCTTTCAAATCTTTCAATTCTTCGATAGCTTCTGCTTTCAAAGTTTCAGCTTTGGCGGCATAATCTATACTTTTTAGTTCAGTGATTTTTTCGCTTACTAATGTTTTTGCTTCCTCAAGTTTTTCAGTTGCTTCGGCTGTAAGTTCGGTAGCTGCTACTTTAGCTTCCGCTATTTTTACGTCAGCCTCAGCTTTTAATTCTGCTACTTTATCGGTTGTTGCTGCTACTAAGCTATCTAATGCCTCAGAGATAGTAGGCTTTTTTTCTGTATTGTCCATTTTTGTTGTCTGTTAATGTTTATATACAAAGATGGTTAATAAAGATAGCAAAAACTAATTTGTAAGACTGATAATTATCAGGCAATTAGATGCTTTTTTTACTATTTTTAAAAGCATAAATCAATACACCTATGGCAAAAATAATAGCAGGAATACTTAGCCATTGTCCCATATTGAAGCTCATGCCATCTTCAAAAGCTACTTGGTTTTCTTTCAAGAATTCGTATAAAAATCTAAGAATAAAAAGTACTAAAAGGAAAAAGCCTGTCATAAAACCATTAGGCGTATTTTCTTTTTTACGATTCCAAATCCACATCAAAATTACGAAAAGTACTAAACACGAAAGACATTCGTACAATTGCGAAGGGTGGCGTGGTACAACGGTCATATAATCGTGTCCGAGAGAAGAGTCGTTATAAAACATAAAAGCCCAAGGTACGTCGGTTTGTTTTCCAACGATTTCAGAATTCATCAAATTCCCAAAACGAATGAAAGCTCCGCCCAAAGCTACTGTGGGTACTACTCTGTCTGTAATGTATAAATAAGGAAGGTTTCTCTTTTTTGAATAGAGATAAAATGCAAACAACAATGCAATACCTGCACCATGCGAAGCCAAACCTGCATACGGTGGTGTAACCATTGAAACAAAAAAACGAACGGGGTCGCTAAGTAACAAAGGAAATTCGTAAAAGAAGTAATGTCCCATTCTTGCACCAACTACTGTGGCAATCATAGCGTACATTAGTAGTTCGTCGGCTTCTTCAAGCGAACGTCCTTCTTTTTTATACATATAACTAAGTACTTGATAGCCAGCTAAAAACGCCGAAGCAAACATTAATCCATACCAACGAATTGGGAAGCCAAATAAATTGAAAATTTCAGGAGAAGTATGCCAGTCAATATATGTCAACATTAGGGTATGTAAGAGTTATGAATTGTGAAATATGAATTATGAGTTAGTACTAAAGCTATTTCGAAAATTTGATAAAATGACTTTATTAACTAAAAATCATCTTCAAAAATACTGCTTTTCTATCGAAAGATTTTCTTTTGTGTTGTTAAAATGCCGTGAAAATCATTTTCATCGCTTCTATAAATTCAAATAGGCTTCTAATCCGCCTGCTAAATTTCGTAAATGTTGAAAACCTTTTTTCTCTAAAATTTTACAAGCAATGATACTTTGTAAGCCTGAATAACAAACAACAATGGTTTCTTGGTCTTGAAGATGTAAAATTTTTTCAGTTGAAAGTAAGAGTTCATCCAAAGGAATTTGTAGTCCGCCAATATCAAATTCTTCAATTTCGTAGGGCGTTCGGATGTCTAAAATATGAAGATGGGGATAACGCTCTTTAAATTCAGTGGCTGAAATACTGGATATATTCATTGTAAATAAAAGTGGTCTGCCTTTCGACAGACCACTTGCTAAGATTATTGAAACCTTTATTAGTCTAACTCATTAAAAGCTAAGATGCCACCCAATACATTGCGGACATTGCTAAATCCTTGTGCTGTTAAAAAGGCTTTTGCTTTACCAGAACGAGCTCCTGAACGGCAATGAACAATTACTTCCTCATCTTTCCAAGCCTCAATTTCATCCAAGCGGTCTGGTAACTCGCCTAAAGGAATCAATTTCGCTCCTAAATTTTGCTCTTCATATTCGTATTCTTCTCTTACATCAAGGAAGTTGAAAGTTTCGCCTTTATCAAGTTTCGCTTTAAGTTCTTCTACGCTAATATCCATGGTATTGGTATTTATTTAATTGTTTATTTAATGACTAATCCATATTTTTCTGACAAATGTATTACGTTCATTTGAAAGTCGCAAAAGATACATTCCTGAATTTAGGGATTCTAAATTAATACTTTGATTATCAGTTGTTTCTTGATGAACACTTCTGCCCGAAATATCAAAAACTTCTACTTTTTTTAGACTTCTATCATTCCAGCGGATAATTCCCGAACTCGGATTTGGCGACACAACCAAGTTTTTATCTTGAATTTCGTCTTCGGTTTCCAACACTACGGGCGATACTTGTCCGCCCATGACAGGACGAATCATCAAACTTCCTCGCATGGCTTTGTACAAAGTAGTGTCGGCTGATGAGGCATTTATCCATTCGTTACTGATATTAAAAAAGTGTTTACCCGTAAACTGCGAGGAGTTTTTATCTAAACCAACAATCACAGGTTCGTCGTCGGTATATTGTAAATAGCCCACATAAAAAGTATCGGTAACCACTACGGGGTCGATGGCGTACTCTATAAACCCATTTTGTTGGTCGGGATATTGAATTTTTGTATAAAGTCCTCTTAATACTGTTCCTGGTTTTCCACGGTCATTTGCCATAATTTGTAGTGTAATGGCATTGCCCGCAATATTCGTCAGCGAAGGTTGAAGATTGATTCTAATTGCCTTCACCACATCTGATTTATTATTTACATATTGTACCGCTACTCTGCCAAAACCTTTTTTTAGATACGCTCCTGCTTCTGCCGTTCCGTCGTCGTAGGCATAATAATTATCCAATGCCAATGTGGTACTGATGGTGTCGTTTTGAGCCAAAATTTTATTAAAAGTACTGTTGCTGGCATCTTGCGTACCGAGTAAAAACTTTACTCGTAAATAAGCTTTATCGCCCGAAATTTTATTGGCAAAGTTATTTTTAAACTTAAATATTTTTGAACCGCCCAAGGTCAGAGCGTCTTTCCCAACTCTTTGGTCTTTGTAAATAGTATCTTTTGTACTTATATTTTGTACTGAAAAATACAAGTTTACGTCATTATTATTCAAGTATAAATTATTCACTTTTACGCCCGACGAATCTGCGATTTCGCTATTTGATGAAGGTTTGGCTGCCAAAAACTGCGTCATTGGCATTGCTCGGTATCGTTTAAGTATGGGCTGAATATTTTCGGAACAAGCAAGATCTTTCAGTGACGAAATATTTTCAAATTTCTTTGTCTGATTATTGTAAATATTTCCTAAAATATAGCCATTCAAGGCATTGTCACTTTTCTTTGCCAAACACACATAATCTAAATGCCAGACGTCAAACTGACCAGATTTTCTACCAAAACTCTGAAAACGAAATTGAAAATTTGAATGAAAGTACAAACTCGCCCGAATTGGTAGAATTACTTGTTGAAATGCGTTGACGATATTGTCGCCTTTCTGAATCCAGATATTTTTCCAGATATTTCCATTGGTCAAAAACTGCAAACAAAGCGAATCGTTATTGTCGGGCTGTTCGCCTAAGCCTTTTGCTTCCCAGTAAAAACTAAAATACAAAGAGTCGGCAGGGGAGTAGCGAGACAAATCTATTGGTTGCGAAGTAAGCGTATCGGTTGCTCCTTGAGCCGTCTGATTGGTGAAATCATACGGAAAACCATTGGCTTTTAGTCCATCAAAAGTAGCCACATTTACCGAAGGTTGCCCAGTGGCTAAAGTATTATTGACAAAAACACCGCCACCATTTTGCCAAAGATTAGGCAAGGCTTGTCCGTTTGTTGCCGTCGAAAAATCGTCAAAAAAAGGCAAAGTCAAAGCTTCAACTTTGCTTTGAGCATTTGTTTTCGGATTAATATTAATAGAAGAATTCCGAGTAATAGGAACAGTATTCCACTGAGCTTGAGCGAATGACGAGAAAAGTAAGAGTGTAAAAATAAAGAAGTGTTGCATGAAACCACGCAACACTAATTTTGAAGATTGATTAAATTCAGTAGGTATTTTTTCCATAATTCGTTGAAAGTAAAAATCAATTAGGAGGATTTCCAGCCACCCAAAGGTCTATCATTTCTCCTGAATGAATTTTTCCGCCATCACAATCTGGATTTTGTTTGATGATTGTGCCTGCTGGTTCGGTTGAAGTAGGGTCGTAAATAACAGTACCTACTTGTAAACCAGAGCCTTTGATAACGATTTGTGCTTCGTCGTACAATTGTCCGATTACACAAGGAACTTCAATTTCTACATTATCTGTTCCGTTTCCAACTACAAGCGTAACTTTAGAGCCTTTGGCAATTAACGAACCCGCCTCGATTTTCGTACCTTGGAATTTCACTTCTAATACTTCGTTTTGTCGGCTATCGTTCTGATACTCCAAATCAGGTTTTATTAAACCTGACACTAATAGTTGTTGTTCCGCACTTCTTACCGACATTTCTGTCAATTTCGGTAATTTAATCATCGGTGCGGTTTCGGTATTAATCGTCAAATAAATTTTTCGTCCTTGTTTTACTTTAGAGTTTTCTAAAGGATATTGAGAAAGTACCGTTAGTGGTTTTACGTTGGGCGTAAAAGTACTGTCGGTTACTTCAAAATCAAGATTTCTTTCATCCAAAAGGTCTTCAGCTTCTTCCATAGTTAAACCTTTCAAATTCGGAACAGTAATCGCATCACCGTGATTGGTACTCCAAGGCAAATACACGAAGAAAAAACCAAAAAAAAGTACCATCAACAAAAGTGTAATGATGGATGCGTGAATGTAAACGTCTTTTTTTGAGTTGGTGGAAATTTTTATCATTGTTATTTTAGGGAAATATTAATGCTTGTCAGCCTTTCTTTTCTTTAAGACGAAAATGGTTATGGATTGGTTTTTTATTGTTTTTTGTACAGTTTGTTTCAAAAATTCAGCCTTAATCGCTCTGTTTTTTAAATTATCCCGAAAGATGAAGGATATTTAAGACGCAATTTACAAGATATTCATTTGGGAAGGATAGATTTCGTAATATTTTAACATATTGCAAGATATTTAAGCATTCAAGATTTTACGATGGAAAATAATATCATACTTCTTACAGACAGCTACAAAGTAAGTCATTACCAACAATATCCGAAAGGCACAAGCCAAATTTATAGCTATTTTGAAAGCCGAGGTGGAAAATTTGAGGATGTAACCTTTTTTGGATTACAGTTTTTACTCAAAGAATATTTAGCGGGCGAGGTCGTTAGTCAAGCAAAAATAGACCGTGCGGCTAAACTTTTCACGGCTCATTTTGGCAATGAAAAACTTTTCAACAAAGCTGGCTGGGAATATATTTTACATCAGCATCAAGGACGCTTGCCCATTCGCATCAAAGCCGTTCCCGAAGGAAAAGTAATTCCTGTTCACAACGTAATGATGACGGTAGAAAATACCGACCCCAATTGTTTTTGGCTTACTAATTTTTTAGAAACGCTTTTATTGCAATTATGGTATCCGTGTACAGTGGCAACTATTAGCCGAGAAGTACGAAAAGTGATTTTACAATACTTATCTGCCACTGGCGACCCTTCAACAATAGATTTCAAATTACATGATTTTGGTTTTCGGGGTGTCAGTAGCGTTGATAGTGCAGGAATTGGCGGAGCTTCGCACTTGATTAATTTTATGGGAACAGATACCGTGGCGGCACTTACGTTTATCCAAGAATATTATGGCAACCAAGACGATATGTTTGGTTTTAGTATTCCTGCTGCTGAACACAGCACTATTACCAGTTGGGGACAAAGCCAAGAAGTAGCCGCTTATCAAAATATGTTGGAACAATATCCAGAAGGTTTGGTGGCGGTCGTGAGCGATAGCTATGATATTTATAATGCCTGCGAAAAACTTTGGGGAGAAGTATTGAAGAATCAAATTTTAGGCAGAAAAGGAACGTTGGTAGTTCGTCCAGATAGCGGTGAGCCTAAAGATGTAGTGCTGAAAGTAGCGGAAATTTTAGGCGAAAAAATTGGTTTTACCGTCAACGAAAAAGGCTATAAAGTACTCAATCCGAACATCAGAATTATTCAAGGGGATGGCGTAAATTATGAAAGCATCGGTGATATTTTAGAAAATCTCAAAAATCACGGTTGGAGTGCCGACAATGTGGCTTTTGGCATGGGCGGAGCTTTATTGCAAAAAGTAAACAGAGACACTCAGAAATTTGCCTTTAAATGTAGCAGTGCTACGGTAAATGGCGAAGACAGAGTAGTTTTTAAAGACCCTATTACCGACCACGGAAAAATCAGTAAAAAAGGAAGGCTGAAATTGGTGTATGAAAATCAAAAATACCAAACCCGAAACCTTGAAGAAAGTGGCGACGATGTATTAGAAACCATTTTTGAAAATGGTGAAATACTTCAAGAAATTACTTTTTCGGAGGTGAAAGAAAACAGTCTTTAATTATGAAATATGAATTAGGAATTATGAGTTTAGAGCTATTTGGGATTTTGGATTTCTGATGTCGGATTTCGGAATTGTAGAGAACAATTTTATTTTACAAATCCCAAATCCGACATCTGACATCCCAAATCTGAAATCTGACATCCGACATCCGAAATCCGACATCCGAAATCCAAAATCCAAAATCAATAATATGATAGAAATCTTAAAAAAGTACTCATTCAAACCCGTTGTTCCTTTTGATTTTCAAAAGGAAACAATTTATCATATCGACCTCACAGAGAATAATCCCGATTTAAAGGAATTAAATTTAGCCGATACCGTTTTGTTTAGTAAGTACGTAGATGAGAAAATTAATGAAGCAAAAGCGGTTTGTGCCATTGGAGGTTATCTCGAAAATCGTTATATTTATCGAAGAAGTGAACATTTCCAACAAAACGAAGAACCTCGTTCCATTCATTTAGGAATTGATATTTGGGCGGCAGCAGGCACGCCAGTTTTTGCTCCATTGGCAGGGAAAGTACATAGTTTTCAGAATAATGCTGGTTTTGGAGATTACGGCCCAACTATTATCTTAGAACATTATTTAGAAGAAAACACTTTTTATACGCTTTACGGACATTTGAATCTTGAATGTCTGGATTCGCTTTTTGAAGGAAAATCCATTGAAGCAGGCGAGAAAATCGCAGAATTTGGTGAATTTGCCGTAAATGGAGACTGGCCTCCACATCTTCATTTTCAAGTAATTACGGATATGCAAGGCAAAAAAGGTGATTTTATTGGCGTTTGTGAACCTTCAAAAATGGAAGCGTATGCAAAAATCTGTTTGGATGGAGCGTACATTTTGGGAACGGCATAGCAATGAGCTTTCAGCATTCGGATGATAATAAAAATATACATTTTTGCCGAGAGCCGAAATCAGAGAGCCGATAGTATAGAATACTTTTACACTAAATATACTTTTGAACTTAATAAAAACCTTTTAAAAAAATAAGATGCAAATAGGCTTTTTAACAATTGATTGGATTGATGTTTTAGATATTTTATTGGTGGCTTTCATGCTGTATCAGATTTATAAACTGATTCAGGGAAGTATCGCTAATAAAATCTTTTTTGGGTACTTAATGGTTTATGGCGTTTACTTGGTGTCTAAAGCATTAGGAATGGAATTTTTGTCTTCAATTTTGGGACAATTTATGAACATGGGCGTATTGGCACTGTTGATTATTTTCCAACAAGAAATCAGACGCTTCTTGATGATGCTTGGTCGCTCTACTTCAATTCGTGAAAATACTTTGCTCAAAAAGTTTTATACGCCAAAAGTTGCCAAAGAAAATATCAATACTTTACAGTCGATTGTAGAAGCCGTAAAAGTGATGTCTTTGAGTTATACGGGTGCATTGATTGTGATTGAAAAAGAAGATGATTTAAAGAAATTCATAGAGTCAGGAGATGTGTTGGATGCAGAAGTATCAAAAAGACTTATCCTCACGATTTTTCATAAAAATAGTCCCTTACACGATGGTGCGGTTATTATCAAAGATGGAAGATTAGCGGCGGCACGTTGTATGTTACCCGTTTCAGAAAGTGGTACAATTTCACCTACTTTAGGATTCAGACACAGAGCTGCTTTTGGCATGAGCGAACAGACCGACGCAGCCATTATCGTAGTTTCAGAAGAAAAAGCAGAAATCTCTTTCGTAAACCACGGAGGAATTTTCAGAAATATGTCTATCCAAGATTTAGAGGCTAAATTGAAGGATTATATTTTGAATGATTAGTTTTGGAGACTTTAAGACTTGATGACTTTAGGACTTTATGATTTTAAGAGATATTCGATTAGAATACTTGAGTGATTTTAAAGTTTTGAGACTATTGGGATGTTTTAACTCTAAAGTTACCAAATCTTAAAGTCTAAAAATCCTAAAATCTTAAAGTCCTGAAGTCCTAAAGTCTTACTTAGCCTTTAACGCCTCCTGATAAACAGGCACAACTCTTTTTCTGGCAAAGTCATGGTTTACGATAGGCTGTGGGTAATTGAAACTATTGAGTTCGGGTACCCATTTTTTGATGTAAGCCAAATCTTTATCAAATTTTTGTGTCTGTAAAGTCGGATTAAATACCCTAAAGTACGGAGCAGCGTCGCAGCCACTTCCCGAAGCCCATTGCCAGCCCCCGTTATTTGCTGCAAAATCAAAATCCAAGAGTTTTTTAGCAAAGTACTTCTCGCCCCAACGCCAGTCAATCAACAAATGTTTTGTCAAGAAACTCGCCACAATCATCCTCACACGATTGTGCATAAAACCCGTAGCGTTCAATTCACGCATTCCAGCATCCACGATTGGATAACCCGTTTTCCCTTCACACCAAAGCTTAAATTCCGCCTCATTATTTCTCCAGCGAATTTTATCGTACTCTTTTCTAAAAGCAAAACCCTGCCCGATATGTGGAAAATGATAAGTAATATTGAAATAAAAATCTCGCCAAATCAATTCATTCAGCCAAGTTTCAGACAAAGCCTGAGCCTTTCTTGCCAACTCACGGATACTCACCGTCCCAAAACGTAAATGCACCGAAAGCCTTGAAGTACCCACCACTGCTGGGAAATCTCTTTTTTCAGCATAGTTTTTTACGATACTTTCTCGCACTTCTTTGCTTGGAAAAGAAGCACCCACAGCCTCAAAACCCATTGATGCCAAAGTGGGCATAGCAAAAGGCTCAGTATTCAAAAATTGATGAAAATACTTTTCGGTAGGATATGGTTTCAAGTAAAAATCATTCACTTTTTCTTTCCATTTTCGGCTGTATGGCGTAAAAACGGTGTAGGGTGTACCTGCACCAGAAAGTACTTCATTTTTTTCAAAAATTACTTGGTCTTTAAAAGTATGAAAAGCTACATTTTCGCTATTGACAAATTCACGAACGGCATCGTCTCTTTCTTGTGCATACTTTTCGTAATCGTGATTGGTATAAATACTTTCAATATCAAATTGATTGAGTAATGCAGGAAAAACCTCTTCGGGCGTACTATACTGCACCCAAAGCGATGAACCCAAAGCCACTAATTCTTGCTGCAAATCGCTTAATGCTTGGTGAATGAACTCTACTCGTCGGTCACGTTTATCATCCAATCTATCTAAAATATTTTTATCAAAAATAAAGATAGGCAATACTTTATTGCCCGATTTTAAGGCATGATAAAGCCCAGCGTTATCGTGCAAGCGGAGGTCACGGCGAAACCAAAAAATAGAAATTTTAGTCATTTCGAGAATTGAATATGTTTATAGCTAAAAGATTTTAGCAACATTTTTAAATTACCTATTGCTAACAAAAATCATAAGTATTTGTTCAGAGATTTTATAATATTGCCCATTGAAGCCTTCGGTCGGGAAAAAGGGAACTTGTACCTAAAAGGCTTGAAAAGCATATTTTTGGGATAGAAATGACCAAAAAAGTAATTTTTTTAATTTTTTTTCAAATTTGAAAAAACTAAGGAAAAGTGCTTATATGAGAAATGGAGTTGAATATTTCCTCAAAATATAACTTTTTTAAGGTAATAAACTTGAATTAATTCGTTCTGTGTATTGACAAGCCCTATCTTGAAATTGTATATTTGTAAGAATCGTAATGAAGTCATTAGCTTTAGGGCAAGGGACTTTGGTATAAAATCAAGATTTTTAATCAAGATTATTGTTTTGATATTGATGCGAGAAACCCTTTATACCAACCATTTATATCAAACAAAACCAAGTTTTAAAACCGCAAGAAATGACTCCAGGCGAAAAAACCGCAAACATTATTAGAATGAAACTATCTGAATTCAGATTCGACCTCCCTAATAACCTTATTGCCTTGTATCCACCAGAGAACAGAGGTGACTCACGATTGATGGTCGTGAATAGAAAAACAAAAACTATCGAACACAGAATGTTCTCTGATATTTTGGACTATTTTGATGATGGAGATGTGATGGTAACCAATGATACCAAAGTTTTTCCAGCTCGTTTATTCGGTCAGAAAGAGAAAACAGGTGCTAAGATTGAAGTTTTTCTACTTCGTGAATTAAACCGTGAACACCGCCTTTGGGATGTTTTGGTTGACCCGGCTCGTAAAATAAGAGTAGGAAATAAATTGTATTTTGGTGATAGCGACTTAGTGGCAGAGGTCATTGACAATACTACATCTCGTGGACGTACCATTCGTTTCTTGTACGATGGCGACCATAAAGCTTTAATGAAAGCGATTCATCAATTAGGCGAAACGCCACTACCAGATGAAATCCGTTTTAAACGTAAAGTAGAAGCAGCCGACGAAGAGCGTTATCAAACGATTTATGCTGAACACGTCGGAGCGGTTGCTGCCCCAACGGCTGGTTTACACTTTTCTAAAATCATTATGAAACGTCTGGAATTGAAAGGTATCAATTTCACACCGCTTACGCTTCATGTGGGCTTAGGAACTTTCCGTCAGGTGGACGTTGAAGACTTAACAAAGCATAAAACAGATTCAGAAAACTTCAATATCACGGCAAGTACTTGCGATGTGGTAAATGAAGGAATTGATAAGAAAAAGAGAATTTGTGCTATCGGAACTACGGTTTTGAAAGCATTAGAATCTTCGGTTTCGGCAGATGGACACTTGAAACCAATCGAAGGCTGGACAGATAAATTTATCTTCCCTCCCTATGATTTCAGAATTCCAAACGCATTATTGACTAATATTCACTTGCCAGAATCAATTTTATTAATGATGACTTCGGCTTTTGGTGGATATGATTTAATCAAAGAAGCGTATCAAATTGCTATTAAAGAAAAATACAAATTCTTTAGTTATGGCGATGCGATGTTGATTATCTAAGATTTTTTCAACCAAAATACTTAGGCGAAAGACATAAGGCATAGTTTTATGGCTTAGGTCTTTCGCTTATTTGTTTTACGAGTTATTATCGTAAAACGCTAACTTACAATTATCAACTGGTACTGTACGAAAGTTTAGAGGCTATTTTGGATTTAGGATTTCTGATTTCGGAGATGGAATAAGATGACATTTTTCGTAAAATATTTATAAAAAAAGCATTTGATAAATCCGAAATCCGACATCTGAAATCCGAAAGCAAGAATTTTCAGAATGCTTCGTACAAGCCCTAATCACTAACCCTAAGTTATTTTATGAATAAGTATGCCATTATCGTTGCGGGTGGAAGTGGTAGCAGAATGAAAAGTGATTTGCCTAAACAGTTTATCGAAATAGGAGGTTATCCAGTTTTGATGCACACATTAATTCGTTTTAAAGAGGCAGACCCAAGTATTGAATTAATTTTAGTTTTACCAGAAATACAAATAAAATTTTGGGAAGACCTTTGTGAAAAACACGACTTTGCCGTGGCACATCAATTAGTAAAAGGAGGGAAGACTCGTTTTCAGTCTGGTAAAAATGGTTTAGCGGCTATCCGCAAAGACGGAATCGTAGCCATACACGACGGTGTGCGTCCTTTTGTTTCTCCAGAAATTATCCGTGAAAGTTTTGTTGTAGCCGCCGCAAAAGGAACAGCAGTAGTGAGTGTTCCGTCAAAAGATTCTGTGCGTGTGGATGGGCATGCTATCGACCGTGAGAGCGTCCGTTTGATTCAAACGCCACAAACTTTTCAGGTTTCTATTATCAAAAAGGCTTTTCAAAGCCCAGAGTTAAGTACTTTTACCGACGATGCCAGTGTTGCCGAACACGCAGGTTTTGAAATAAATTTGATTGAAGGTTCTTACGAAAATATTAAAATCACCACGCCAGAAGACTTGGAATGGGCAGAAATTATTTTGAAGCGAAATGCTTAGACGTTTAACAAAAACGCAATATGTTGATGGCATTCTGGCGGGTAATCGAATGATTCTCAGCAGAGCTATCACCCTTACTGAAAGCAGTTTACTCTCTGATAGAGCTTTGGCTCGTGAAGTATTGGAGGCTGTTTTGCCATACACTGGTAAAGCCGTGAGAATCGGCATTACGGGTGTGCCGGGCGTTGGGAAAAGTACTTTTATTGAATCTTTCGGAAAGTATTTGACCAAGCAGGGAAAGAAAATAGCCGTTTTAGCCATCGACCCCAGTTCGCCGATTAGCAAAGGCAGTATTTTGGGTGATAAAACTCGCATGGAGGAACTTTCACAAGAACCTTTGGCATATATTCGCCCTTCGCCCACCAGTGGCGATTTGGGTGGCGTTACTCAGAAAACCCGTGAAGCCATGCTCCTTTGCGAAGCCGCAGGCTTTGAAGTAATCATCATCGAAACCGTAGGCGTAGGGCAGTCCGAAACCTTGGTGAAAGGAATGGTAGATTTCTTCTTATTGCTGATGCTGGCAGGTGCTGGCGATGAACTTCAAGGAATTAAAAAAGGAATTATGGAAATGGCAGATTTGGTTGCCATCACCAAAGCCGATTCTGGCAATGAACATTTTGCTGATTTGGCAAAAGTAGAATATCAAAATGCCCTACATTTGTCTCCCCCAAACCCAACAGGCTGGTTTCCCCAAGTAATTACTTGCTCGGCACTTACGCAGAAAGGTATCTCAGAAATTTGGGCTTCGGTCGAAAAACACCGTTCGGTACTTTCAGAAAATGGTAATTTTGACAAAATACGTAGCCAACAGAATTTGGAATGGATGCACGATTTTATCAAGCAATCCTTAGAAGAACATTTTTATCAACATCCAAGCATTAGTACTCATATTCATACAGTTCAGCAAGAAGTCAGCGAAGGCAAAAAACTGCCCGTAAACGCTGCTATGGAATTACTGAATCTATTTTATCAAAAATAAAATGAAAAACTTCTGGCATCACTTAGCCTTATCAATTCTTAAAAATCGGATTGCCTACTTATCGGTCGTAATCGCTCTAACGGTTTTTATGACTTTCATGGCATCAAAAACGCAAATTTCAAGTGAATTACCAAAGATTCTTCCCAAATCAGACGAACGTTTTCAGTTGTATGAATCTTTCAAAAAACGTTTTGGTGAAGATGGTTCTGTCATGGTTATCGGCATTGAAACTGATAAAATGTTTGATTTAGCCTTTTTCCAACAATGGCAAGATTTGGTAAAAGAAATCAAAGGCATCAAGGCAATCAAAGATGTTGTATATGCAGGAAATATTCCGAGAGTAATCAAAAATGATTCTGTAAAACGCTTTGAAACCAAACCTTTGATTGCACAAAGAGCCATTTCACAAGCGGAAGTAGATACCGTAAAAGCTCGATTAGATAAATTACCGTTTTACAAAGGTTTTATCATCAACGAAGCAGGCAATGTGCATTTGATGATGATTACTTTCGACCAAAAAGCTATTAACGATAAAAGTAGAGTAACGGCGGTAAAGGAAATCAAAGCTTTGGTACAAAAATTTGAAGAAGCTCAAAAAGTAGATTTACATCTTTCTGGAATGCCCTTTATCCGAACAGAAATGACGGCTCAGATTTCTACTGAATTAGGTATTTTCTTGGGTTTGGCAATTTTGGTTACTTCCTTAATACTTTTGGTATTTTTTAGAAACCTCAAAGTAATGTTAGTTTCTTTGGTGGTCGTTCTGGTCGGAATTGTTTCTGCTTTGGGAATTATCGTTTTGTTTGGTTTTAAAATCACTATTATTTCAGGCTTGATTCCGCCTTTGGTAGTTGTGATTGGCGTACCAAATGCGATATTTTTAGTGAATAAGTACCTCGAAGAATACGCTTTGCATGGCGATAAAGAACAGGCATTGAAAGTAACCATTGAAAAAATTGGACAAACACTTATTCTTTCAAACCTTACTACTTCAATCGGTTTTGGCGTGTTTGCTTTTACAGGAAGTACTTTTTTGATTGAATTCGGAATTGTAGCGGCTATCAACGTAATGCTTACTTATGTAGTTTCGCTGATACTTATTCCTGTGATGTTCAGTTATTTAGCTCCGCCATCAAGCAAACAAACTTCTCGTTTAGAGTCTGGAAGGATTTCTAAAATATTGATTGGTATCGACAAATGGGTCAATTACCGCCGAGTATATATTTACTTGATTATTATTGCTATCGTTTCTGTTTCAGTTTATGGAATGTCGAAAATCAAATCAAATGGCTATATCGTAGATGGTTTGGCAAACGATAATCCGATTTATTTAGATTTAAAATTTGTAGAGAAAAACTTCAAAGGTATTATGCCTTTTGAAGTAGCCATTGATACTTATGAAGCAGGAAGAGTGATGAGTTCGCCAGAGTTATTCACCAAAATCAAGCGAATGGAAAAAGAATTTGCCAAGTATCCGGAGTTTACAAAACCTGTTTCTTTGGTAACGGCAGCCAAATTTATTTACCAAGCTTATCGTGGTGGCGACCCAAAATACTTTGTATTGCCGGGTATCGACGAACTTTCAAAATTGAAAGATTATAATTCAAGTTTATCAGGTGGAAAACAGAATTTAGCCAAAGGTTTTATTGATTCTACCAAACGCTATACTCGTGTAAGTTTTCAGATTGCTGACTGCGGAACGGTGCGAACCAATGAATTAATCAAAGAATTACAGCCAAAAATTGATACCATTTTCAACTACAATGCCGAAACCAACGAATTGTATAAAAAGGGCGACAAACAAGGCTATGATGCCGAAATTACAGGAAATAGTGTGATTTTTGCTTGGCAAAATGAATTTTTACAAGGCAATTTGATTGAAAGTACTTTCCAAGCCATCGTTTTGATTTGTATCATTATGGCTCTTTTGTTCCGTTCTTGGAAAATGGTATTAATCTCTACTTTACCGAGTTTGATTCCTTTGCTGATTACGGCTGGTTTGATGGGATTCTTTGATATTAACTTAAAATACTCAACAATTCTGATTTTCTCAATTGCCTTCGGGATTTCTTCAGATGGAACAATTTATTTTTTAACTCGCTATAAAGACGAACTTTTGAATAAAAACAAAACCGCCAAACAAGCCATCAACGCCACTATTTTGAATACAGGGGTTTCGATGTTTTATACAGCGATTGTCTTATTTATTGGTTTCTTCATTTTTACGGCTTCAAGTTTCAAAGGCACGCAGTCGCTGGGTATTTTGGTTTCAATCACGCTTTTAATGGCGATGATTTGTAACTTAATTTTATTACCTGCTTTCTTGATGACGCTGAACAAGCGAGAGACTAAAAAACTTTTATAGAAAAAGAGTTTTTTAATTATGAGATAGAAATTATGAAATCTGGCTATATATCATTTTTGATATAAAGTCAGATTTCATAATTCATAATTAAAAACTCAACTTTCACACACGCATTTATGACAAAAAAAGCTTCCATATATACTTATCAATTCTGGTTACTTTGTTTGAGTAATTTCCTTTTTACAGCAAGTTTTCAAATGATGATTCCCGAATTACCCGATTACTTGGGTTCTATGGGCGGAAAAGAGTACATTGGTTATATCATTGCTTTGTTTACACTTACAGCAGGTTTTGCTCGCCCTTTTTCTGGAAAACTAACAGATACCATTGGGCGTGTACCCATTATGGCTTTAGGCTCAATCGTTTGTTTTGTTTGTAGTGGACTTTATCCATTTATGCACACAGTCATGGGCTTTTTGTTTTTGCGTTTTATTCATGGTTTTTCCACGGGAACAAAACCAACGGCTACTTCTGCTTATGTTGCCGACATTATTCCCGAAGACCGCCGTGGCGAAGCTCAAGGAATGTTGGGTATTTTTACCGCAACAGGGATGTCTATCGGGCCAACGATTGGTAGCTATTTGGTCGTTATTAGCTCTTTGAAAGTAATGTTTTTTACTTCTTCTGTTTTTGCCTTACTTTCTATACTGATTTTAATAAGTATGAAAGAAACCTTACCCAAAGAACACAAACAGCCATTTTCGTTTAAATTATTAAAAATTGGTTGGGACGATGTTTTTGAGCCGAGAGTATTCGCTGCCTTTTTGGTTTGTTTGTTACTTTCATTTGGTTCAGGCGTAACGATAACCCTTGTGCCAGACCAAACCAAATTTGTAGGTATCAGCAACAAAGGGCTTTTCTTTACGATTTACACCATTTCGTCATTAGTGATTCGGATGTTTTTTTCAAAATCTTCTGACAAGTATGGAAGAATTCCCGTTTTAATGATTTCATCCGTTATTTTAGGGGTTTCGATGGTAATATGTGCCTTTACAAATTCGCTGTGGTTACTTGTTGTGGTAGCAATACTTTTTGGTTTTTCAAATGGTTTCAATATGCCTACTTTGATGGCTTGGACGGTCGATTTGTCAGATGAAAATTATCGTGGAAGAGCCGTTGCTACTACGTATATCGCTCTTGAAGCAGGTATCGGATTCGGGGCATTATTTGCTGGATTTATTTATCAAGGCAATATGGAAAATATTATTATTCCATATATTTTAGCCGCAGTATTATCTTTTGGAGCTTTTATCTATTTATTTTACCAACAAAAAAATCATCGACAAGTACTAAACCAAGCCTAATTTTCTTAGGTTTTTGTGGCAGATTGATGATTAAATTTTACTTATTTGACCGATGGTTTTTGAACAATATCTCGAACAAAAAAATATAGATGCTGAAAAATTTCTCTGGGATAATCCTGAGAATTTTCAAGCTTTAAAAGTCGTATTTAATCAGGTAAATCCAGAGAGTTTTACGGCTCAAAAGAAGTTTTTAATCAATAAACTTCGTAGAAAATACCAGTTAAAAAGCTTCTAATTTTTTCTTTTCTAAAAAAAATACCTTAGAGTCAACACTTCGACTACAAAACAATAAATATGATTTTTTATAGTTATAGTATAACTATAAAAATAAAACAATCCTGCTTCTCGCTGACAAAGAACATTCTTTTAAACTTTACCAAGACAAAAATCTAAATCATTGTACTTTTTAAAGAATTAAACTTAATGTCATCTGTAAAAAACTTAGAGTCTTTATTCCCAACCGAAGCTCAGATTCCAGCGGAATATAACCTCACTGAGCCTATAGAGCAACGTGAGTATTTGGTAAACGGAGAAATGCGTCAGTGGGAAGGAAAAACCCAAGATGTTTGGTCGCCGATTTATGTTAAAACAGAGAATGGATTAGAGCAGAAAAGAATAGGTTCGTATCCTATCACTGACCCAAGTGATGCGATGGAAATCTTATCTGCTGCTGCCAAAGCCTTTGATTATGGACGTGGCGAGTGGCCTTCGATGTCGGTTGCTCATCGTATCGAGTGCGTTGAACATTTTACACAAAAGATGATTGCCAAGCGTGATGAAGTAGTGAAATTATTGATGTGGGAAATTGGTAAATCTTTGGGCGATTCACAAAAAGAATTCGACCGTACCGTTCAATACATTTATGATACTATCGGAGCTTTAAAAGACATTGACCGTAGTTCTTCAAGATTTATGATTGAAGAAGGAATTATCGGACAGGTTCGTCGTTCGCCATTAGGAATTGTTTTGTGTATGGGGCCATTCAACTATCCATTGAATGAAACTTTCACTACATTGATTCCTGCTTTGATTATGGGAAACGTAGTGATGTTTAAGCCACCAAAACATGGTACTTTATTGCATTATCCATTGTTGGAAGCTTTCCGTTCTTCGTTCCCTGCGGGGGTAATTAATACGATTTATGGTCGTGGAAATTCAGTAATTCCACAATTGATGGAGTCGGGAAGAATTGATGCTTTGACGCTAATCGGTTCTTCAAAAGTGGCGGATAAATTGAAAAAAATGCACCCGAAAGTAAACCGTTTGAGAGCAATTTTAGGACTTGACGCCAAAAATGCTGCCATCGTTACGGAAAGTGCAGATTTAGAATTAGCCGTAAAAGAATGTATGTTAGGTTCATTGTCGTTCAACGGTCAGCGTTGTACTGCTTTGAAAATGATGTGGGTTCACGAATCGTTGGTTGATGCTTTCAACAAACGTATGTCGGAGGAAATTGCAAAATTAAAATTGGGTATGATGTGGGACAAAGGAGTAAACATTACGCCACTACCAGAACCCAACAAACCAGCATATTTAAAAGAATTGATTGATGATGCTATCGCTCACGGGGCAAAAGTTGTCAACGAAGGCGGAGGCGAATCTTTCAAATCGCTTGTATTCCCTGCTTTACTTTATCCAGTAAGCAGAGAAATGAAAGTTTGGCATGAAGAACAGTTTGGTCCAGTTGTGCCAGTAGTTGCTTTCAGCGATATTCAAGAGCCAATCAATTATTTAATTGAATCGTCGCACGGACAGCAAGTATCTATTTTCAGTAAAGATGTTCATCAAATTTCTGAATTAATGGATGTGGCAGTTCACCAAGTTTCTCGTGTGAATATCAACTCACAATGTCAGCGTGGACCAGATGGTTTCCCTTTCACAGGTCGTAAAGATTCAGCAGAAGGAACACTTTCAGTAACGGCTGCTTTACGTTCGTTCTCAATCAGAACAGTAGTAGCAACAAAAGAAACGGCTGAAAATAAAGCGATTGTGAATCAAATTGTAGAAAATCAAGAATCAACATTCCTTTCTACTCGTTTTATTTTCTAAGATGATGTAGTGATAAGTTAATGGTGATTGGTATTAAAACTAATTAATACTCATATTCATTTTCTGAATTAAAAACCTTGTTGTTTTTCAAACAGCAAGGTTTTTTTATTGCAAGCCCATCTCAAAACCTTCTTTTTATACTTCAAATTCAGTCTTGAAAAAAATAAATCAAAAAAAAACACTCAAGTACCGAAGGAAATAAAAAATGATGTCGTCAAAAGAGTAAATCTTTAAAATTATAAAACAAATGACGAAAAGAACATCATTCAGTAGCCAAGTAGCTTTATTATTATTCACGCCTATTTTCTTTATGGCTTGTAGCAAAGATGAGATTTCTGTCGAGGCTGTTGCCACAGTCATAAAGGTCGAATCTACCAATTTTCTTTCAGCAGGTTTAGCCGAACCTATTACTATTGTTAGTCGCACACTTTCTACGGGGCAGACAGCCGACTGCTACAAAATTGTATCGAAGAGTACACCGACCGACCACAATATGGGGCCATGGTGTCCTTCAAACATTAGTGACGGTGCTGAGGCTGGTGGTATTTGGTTAGACAATGGAAAAGTATATGATGTTGATGGAGCTTTCATTAAAAATTTATCTACTTTTTATTCAGATAAAACATGGATGATGTACAACAGCAGTACTGGAAATATCACCAAAACCAAGACACTGGCAGAATGCCAAGCGGCTGCCAATCCGAATGTAGGAGCAGAGTATAAAAACTTTTGTGTTGAATGCCTGCCTTCTTATGTATCAAGTTTGACACAAACTTATTATATCCCCGTCTATCCCGTCAAGTTGAGTTCATCGGTTTCTTTTGGGATGGGGCCGGGGTCAACTGGCCCATCTGTCAGAGGATTAGCATTCAATGGTGTTCGCTTTGATGCCCCAGCACCTGTCAGTATCATTTTAGCGGCTTATACTTTAGCTCCATTTGATGACGCAGGCGGTCATATCAATTTAGGAGCAGGTTACCACTATCATGCCGCAACAGGTTTATCCAAAAAAATTACGCAAAGCGACGGACACGCTGCTATGATTGGCTATGCCATGGATGGTCACGGTTTGTATGAAAGATTAGATGCTAACGGCAAAGAATACACAGATTTAGACGAATGTCGTGGGCATTCTGATGGAATCCGTGGTTATCATTATCATGTAGATAAAGCTGGAGCAAATAATTTTATTAATTGTATAAAAGGAGCTTATGCCAACTAAACAACACCTAAAAACCATGATGCAACGAACCATTGTTATTCTTTTATTACTCTTCATTCGGGTTGGTAGTACTTTGGCACACCAGCCAGATTTATCAACTTTTATGCTTTATGAGAAAGAAGATGGAAAATGTTACTTGCAGATTTATAGCTCTTTAGCGGCTTTTGAAGGAGAGATAGACTATAAATTTTCAAAAAATAGCTATAAAACTGCCGAAGAATTTAAAGCATTAGTGGGCAAACATTTTCTAAATAATACTTTAATCATACTCAACCAACAAGACACTTTGAAGTTGAGTAATCCGCAAGTGATATTGGGGCATGAAACCAAATTATTGCTTGAAGTATCAGGTTTTCCTAAAAATATTCAAACACTTTACCTAAGTAACAAAGCTTTTGCCGATACGCCCAATCATCAAAGTATTGTGATGATGCTTAAAAAAGGTTTGCCCAATCAGCAATATATTTTGAATAAAGAAAATCAAAATGAAATCTATTTAATGATGGAAAATGGAAAGTGGCATCAAGATACTTTGCAAAAAAGCTCGCTAAATCAGTCTGTAATCATTGTGGCGATTGCTATTGTTTTTGTATTCCTTTCTGTCTTAGGTTTTCGGAAATGGCAAAAAGAAAGAAATTTCATGGCATCCCTAAATTAGAAATCAATAAACTTTCATTAACACTTTGATTTATTATAAACAATTGATGAATAGCGATTAGTGTATCAAATCGCTATTCAAACTTAAACTATTTTTAGCCATGAATTTTCAGATAAAAAGAATCCCCTTATTGTTGTTTTCAGTTTTGAGTCTTGCTGTTTTCAGTAATTGTAGCAAAGATGAAGAAGAAAGCATCACAAGTACGACCACCGACGCAGAAGTACCAGCGGTTTACAAAAAAATTTACGGAGCTACCAGTATCACCAGCGACGGAACTTATATTTATATTAAAAGTAAAAATTTGCCCGACCATAAAAGTGCTTATTATCCCAGTTCAAATGCTTTGTATGAAGCTTATTCTGGGACAACTTTTGGGGGTTATACTTTCTCGAAAAATCCCAATTCTATTGTAGAACAATCGGCTACGATTAAAATTCCGCTTAATCCACAAGTAGATGCTTCGCACTCGGCTACTCCTTTGGGTGTTATTGGTATTGCAGTAAATGGCGTTGCTTTTTTCAATCAGTATGCTGGACCAAACAACCAAGCTTTAGCGGGCGAAATTGTTAGTTTTGATAAATATTATGGTCATCCACAAAATTCTGGGGTGTATCATTATCACGTAGAACCACTTTATTTAACTACCGTTAAATTTTCAAAATCGGGTTTAATGGGCTTTTTATTGGATGGGTTTCCTGTGTATGGCCCACAAGAAGAAAATGGTACAGTCGTCACAAACAGTATGTTAGATGTCTATCATGGACATACGCACACGACCGCCGATTACCCCAATGGCATTTATCACTATCATTTCACCGCCGAAGCTCCGTACTTGAATGGAAGTGGATTTTATGGAAAACCCGGCACAGTTACGCAGTAAATGAAAACACAAATTTTAATAATTTTTTCTCTTTTGCTGAGTGCTTGTCAGCAACAACAAGACAAAGCGGATGATTTTGTTCCTCAACACTATGAGATGAAATCTTCTGAAAACCTTGTTATGAAAAACGATGTCCTTTGGTTCAATCAGAAAAAGTACTCAGGTTTTCTGATTGAACTGAATGCCAATAAAGACACCATTTTGTTGGAAACTTATGTAGCTGGACGCTTGAACGGTACTTGTAAAAAATGGTATCCCAATCGTCAACTACAAGAAGTACGGCAGTACAAAGCAGGCAAAAAAGAGGGTAAGCAAATCGCTTATTGGGAAAATGGCAAAAAACGCTTTGAGTTTTTTGCCAAAAACGGAGAGTATGAAGGCGAATTAAAAGAATGGAGTTCAAATGGAAAGCTTTTTCATTTGGCAAATTATGAAAACGGACATGAAGAAGGCACGCAGAAAATGTGGTACGATAATGGAAAAGTACGAGCCAATTATGTGATTATCAAAGGAAGAAGATTTGGATTGTTAGGCACTAAAAACTGTAAAAATGTATCGGATAGTATTTTTGTTGTTCAATAGTTGTTGTATGCTGATGGCTTGTAGTGATACGAAATCGCCACAATTACCTTATTACAACGAGGCTGATTTTACGCCAATTTTTGTTAAAAACAAAAAAGAGATAGCGGATAAAATTTCACATCAAATAGCCAATTTTGCTTTTTTGAATCAAGACAGTACTTTGATTACTGAAAAAAATATTGAAGGAAAAATACACGTCGCCAATTTTATTTTTACTTCGTGTGGAAGTATTTGTCCAACCATGACCCGAAATATGAAAATCGTAAGTGACAGTCTGAAAAATGAAAAGTCACTTAGTTTTTTATCTTATTCCGTAACGCCATGGATAGACAAACCAAGCGTGTTAAAGAAATTCAAAGAAAAAAATCAGATACAAAATAAAAATTGGCACTTCCTAACGGGTAGTAAATCAAGTATTTATCAATTAGCCAGACAGTCTTACTTTGCAGAAGAAGACCTCGGTTTTAGTAAAGACAGTACCGAATTTTTGCATACTGAACACTTTATTTTGGTGGACAAAAACAAACGAATTCGAGGAATTTATAATGGTACTTTGACTTTAGAAATGCAACAACTTATTCAAGACATCAGAACTTTGAGTGAAAATGAAAAGTTCTGATTAAAGTATAATGTTACATTTCTTTTTCAATAGAGGCGGACTTAAGTCCGCCTCTATTGAAAAAGAAATGTAACACTAAATCAATTTAGCACCCGTTCCGTTTTCGTTGGCATAAATTACTTTTCCGTAATCAATGGTTACTCCAGTTGAAATTTTATCATCTACCAACAAAATGCCATCCATATCCACATAATCCAAAAGCGGTAAAAGTTGAGCAATAGCCGAACAGCCCACATTAGATTCTGTCATACAACCAACCATTACTTTCAAACCTAAAGTATGTGCTTGTGCAATCATTCTTCGGGCAGGCGTAAGTCCTCCGCATTTCATCAATTTTACATTTACACCATGAAAAAAACCAAAACAGCGTGCTACATCTTCTTCTACAATACAACTTTCATCGGCAATGATGGGTAAAGCCGATTCGGCAAATACTTTTTTCATCCCTTCCCAATTGTCAGCTTTCATCGGTTGTTCGATGAACTCAACGCCCAATGCTTTTAAAGCAAAAGAGTTTTTAATTGTCTCCTCAACATCCCAAGCTGTATTGGCATCTACTCTGAACACCGCATCAGTATGTTTTCTGAGTTCTTGTACAATTTTTATATCATCTTTTGTACCGAGTTTAATTTTATACAAAGGAAAAGGTACTTCTTGCATTTTTTCAACCATTTTTTCAATGGTATCAATGCCGATAGTATAATCTGTAATTGGATTTTTAGCAGTATCTAAGCCCCATAATTTGTATAAAGGTTGTCCTTTTTTCTTTGCCCAAAGGTCGTTGGCGGCAATGTCTAAAGCACATAAAGCAAAAGGATGTTCGTCTTTTAGATGAGGATATAAATCAATCCAAAATTGTTCTGGACTTTGTAAATCGTAGTTTTCAATCAGCGAGCGAACGCTTTCTAATTGAGCAGTCATTTTTGCCATCGTTACACCATAATAAGGCGTTTCGGTAGCTTCGCCAAAACCACTAAATTCCCCATCACGCAATTCAACAATCAAAGTTGGCTGTACATCACGTGATTCGTGAGTAATGGTAAAAGTATGACGTAATTGTAATTTAAAAGAGTGAAGGATTAGTTGCATTGATGATTACAGATTAATTGAATCATCAAGTTAATAAAAAATAGTAGATTTATTGAAGGTTCTGCGTAGAAAATGCCTTTTCAAAAAAATAGGGAAAAGCATTTAATTTAGCTTTTCCCTATTGTAAAATAGTATTAAAGTGGATTGAAAATTTAGGGTTTCTGATTTCGGAAATCGGATAAAATGAATTTATTAAGAAAAATACATCACAAAGAATTATTTAATAAATCTGAAATCCAAAATCAACACTCATAATTCACAACTCCTAATTCTTTAGTCTCTTCTTCCTTTATTATTCCCTCTGAATGGTTTCCATTCTTTATTTTCAGGTTTTACAAAAGGTTTTTTCTTCTTGTTTTTATCCAAACTGCCAGCATTATTGGGCATAGATTCGTTTACGACAATTTTTCTCTCGTCTATTTCAGCACCGTTCAAAGACTCAATTGCCAATTTAGCTTCGGCATCGTTTGGCATTTGCACAAAAGCAAAACCTTTGTTCTGACGGGTAATTTTATCTATAATAATTTTGGCAGAAGCTACTTCGCCATATTGTTCAAAAATCTCTCTAAGTCTTGATTCCTTCCACTTGAAAGGAATACTTCCTACGTAAATATCCATTGTTTATTATTTTATTTCAGTACAAAGGTAAACAATATCCCACAAGTCTAAACAAAATTTGCCTTTCTCATCAATCCTTTAAGTAAAAAGAAATAATATTTCAAGTGTAAATGGCTGATTATGAGTGTTTACGGATAAATACTTTTGCTTACTTCAGTATTTTTTGAAAAAAAGTATAAACATAGCATCCTGCACAAAAACCTAAAAAGGATTCCAGAAAAGCAAAGAATATCAAAATGCCACTCAGTACAATTGTTGTGGTTTGGTAGCTTGTATAAGTACTTGCCAGAATGGCAATAGTAAACAATAAGCCAATTTTTGCCGCAAAAAGTTTAGGAGCTTGGTCAATGGGTTTTGCAGGAATTTTTACTAAAAAAATAACGACATCACTCAATTTATTCAACAAACTGTATGCATCAAATTCAAAGGCTCTGTAAGTAAAATCAACAACCAATAAAGCAATGAGTACATTCCAACGGGTATAAACAAAAAGTACTACCACCAACAGCACCCAAAGAGCCGTTAGGCGTACTTTATTCTCGTTGACTTTCTTAAAATCAATGGGACATTCTAATTCAAAACTCATGATTTTTTCTAAAAATTAATGGTTACCATAGCGTTTTTCGCCTGCTGGAATCGCCACACTCAGTTTGTTTTCTGGTGTTGGCAATGGGCAAGTAGCATAAGGCGTAAAAGCACAAGGTGGATTGTAGGCTTTGTTAAAATCTATATAAGTAATGCCTTCTGCATCAGGTGCGGGTACTTCTAAAAATCTGCCACCGCCATAACTTTCATGTTTGTTAGTGAGGTCGCCGAAGACCAAACTCAAATCTTTGCCAGCACTGGTAGCTTCTAAACTGTACTCTTTGTTGTTGATACTGAAAACCAATTTGCCGGGCGATTCTTGTTCATAAGTACGACCCGTGATGTCTGTAATTTTTATTTTTTTGCCAACGGTCGGAACGAATTTGGCTTTGATACGCCAATTTTTATCAATCGGAAAAGTTTCAATTCCTTTAAATTCTTTCAAGTAAGGACTTTCTAAATCACGCAAACGAATAGCAAACTTGTCGCCTCTTTGGATGATAAACCAACGCAAAGATTGATGTTTCAATACCACAGGTTTGTCGGTGTAGGGAAATAGTTCAGCCTCTTTTACGGGTTCTTGACCCAAGAAAACCGTAGCTTTTTCGGCAGAGACAAAACTTACTTTTCCATTTTTTAAAATCACTTTTCCTAATTTGGCATCGCTATGATTACTTGGGAAAATAATGCTGTTGGAAGCGTCGCCACCAATTGTATTTTCGCCTTCTTGAAGCCAGATTAAGCCTGCCAAATTCAACCAGCCGTCTTCTTTTTTTAGATTTTCGGCCCTTTTCAAATGCCAGTTTTTGATTTCTGTTTCGTAATTATCATCTGCTTTGAAAGCAAAGGCAAATACCGATACCACAATTGATAAAATAAGGCTTGTATGTTTCATATTTTTTGTTGCTGAAATTAATTCCTATAAAGTCTATCTTTTATATAGTTTATTTTTCAAAAGTAAATCTAAAAATGATTAAACGCAATTTTTCATCAGAAATTCAAAGTGATTTTTTTAAAATATACACTAAACCGTTCGCAAATATTCTACCGAAATACCTTCTATTTTTTCTAATTTCCCCAAAATCTGATTCGCCAGCGATTTACGAAAATCTATTTCAATAGTACATTGATTATCAAATTGTTGATTCTTAATCTTCAAATCAAAATCCTTCACTACTTTCATCACATCATTCATCTGAACGTATTCAAACTGTACTTGATAGACTTCATTTACCGTTTTTTCGATTACCTCAGCCACCGTCAAGGCTTCTTCCGTAGCGGATTTATAAGCATTGATTAAACCGGGAACGCCCAATAAAGTACCGCCCCAATAACGCACGACTACCACCAAAATATTAGTAATGTCTTTCGATAAAAGCACATTCAATATCGGGCGACCAGCCGAACCAGAAGGCTCGCCGTCGTCGTTTACTCTGAAATTAGTTCTATCCAAACCCAAACGAAAAGCATAACAAAAATGTACCGCCTTGAAATGTTCTTTACGAAGCGGTTCTATCAAAGCCTTCACTTCCGATTCTTGTTCTATCGGATAAGCAAAAGCAAAAAATTTACTCCCTCGGTCTTTAAATAGCCCTTCTGAGGGTGTTTTTATGGTTTTGTATGTATCTTCCAACTTAATTTTTAATTTAAAAATTTGAAGATTTGGAAATTTGAAAATGGCTTACTCTTGATTTGAAAATTAAAACCTCATCCCCCAGCCCCTTCTCCTGTTGAGAAGGGGAGCCGTTGGAGAGAACATGTCATTAGTTATCAGACACTTACAAACTTATGTATAAACCGTAGCTCCTGTTGAGAAGGTGAGGCTACGACGAATTTATTTTTCAATAGCTTATATTCTTACAGTAAAGTATTTATTGTAAGGAAAAAATATTTTGAATATCCCAAGACCTGCTCCACTTCTATTAGAATCTGCGACTTATCAATAAGCCTTTAAGTATTTGATAATCAGAACCAAGTCCACGCCAACTGCTCCCCTTCTCAACAGGAGAAGGGGCTGGGGGATGAGGTTTTAATCTTCAAATCAAAACCTCAATCCCCTTCTCCCGATAAACTGCCACATCTTCCTCCAAAGCATTCGTCACCAACACATCTACCAAAGTAATCGGTGCGAAAGTTAAGTACTTGTCCTTCCCTAATTTTGAGGCATCGCAAAGGAAATATTTTTTTGCCGAAGCATTTGCCATTGCCAACGTAATACTGGCTTCGTCTTCGCCAAAAGCACTTAGTCCATTTTCGGGCGAAATGCCATCTACACCCAAAAAAGCCTTATCAACTTTGTATCGAGCGATATGTTCCTCCGCAATTCTGCCGTGTACTGCTTGGCGTTCTTGGTCAATTTCTCCCCCAATTAGGTTGATAGAAACTTGGCTGTTCATCAATTCATAGACCACGGGCAAAGAATTCGTAATTACTTTTATCCGTTTGTTTTTGATAAACTGGCACATCCTAAATACCGTACTGCCACAGTCCATCAAAATAATATCGCCCTCTTGTATCTGCTGTGCCGCCAACTGACAAATCTTATCTTTCTCTTTGGCATTGATTGCCGTTTTATTAGCAAAAGTAAAAGGCATTTGTGCCAAAGACAATTTCATCGCTCCGCCATGAGTGCGAAACAACAAGCCATCCGTCGCCATTTGTTGCAAATCTCTGCGGATGGTAATCTCTGAAATATCTAAAGCTTGGGCAAAATCTTTTACTTCGGCTTCTCCCTTTTCTTCTAAAATTTTTAGAATTATCTGCTTTCTATTTTGAAAACTCATAAAAACATGATTAATTTGTTCAAAAATAATCAATAATTATCAAATATAATCATAAAATGACGCCAAGCATCAAAATTAACAAAACCGAAGTACTTTCTAACAATTGGTACACTTTACGAAAAATCACTTTCGACATCCAACAAAAAGATGGTTCTTGGATTACCCAATCACGTGAAGCCTACGACCGTGGCAATGGTGCGGTAATTTTATTGTATAATGTTGCCAACAAAACCGTGATACTGACCGAGCAATTTAGAATGCCGACCTATCATAACGGAAATCCGACAGGCATGATGATTGAAGCTTGTGCAGGTTTGTTAGATGAGGACAACCCAGAAGATTGTATCAAAAGAGAAACCGAAGAAGAAACAGGCTTTAGAATTACCGAAGTAAAGAAAATTTATGAAGCGTATATGTCGCCCGGTTCGGTGACAGAAATATTGTATTTCTTTGTAGCCGAGTACGACAAAAGCCAACAAGTAAGCGAAGGCGGCGGAGTAGAAGGCGAACACGAAAACATTGAAGTATTAGAATTACCTTTTGAAAAAGCCCTCGACATGATAGAAACAGGCGAAATAAGAGACGCTAAAACAATTATGCTTTTGCAGTATTTAAGACTTAAAAACATACTCTAATGGAAAATCAACAAGCAATGATGATATTAGTGGCTGGCCCTTATCGTTCAGGAACGAATGATAATCCAATTTTAATAGAAGCCAATGTAAAAGCCATGACCGATACCGCTTTAGCCCTGTACAAAATGGGGCATATACCTGTATTAGGAGAATGGTTTGCCTTGCCTTTAATTGAAGCAGCGGGTTCTAAACAAGTGGGAGACAGTATCTTTAATGAAATTTTTCATCCTATTGCCATCAAACTAATCAACCATTGCGATGCCGTATTACGAATAGGCGGAGCATCAGCAGGAGCAGATGAAATGGTAGCAACAGGCAAAGCGATGGGGAAAAAGATATTTTATGATAAAACCGAAATAGCTATAATTGAATAAGAATCGTAACAACAACAGGATATACTAACAATTATCTCGCTGCTCTGAGTAATTAAACTCTGAACAGCGAAGATGTATTGATTAGTTAAAACCCTAAAAAGAAAGCAGACATCTACTAAGTAATCCTTTCTTCTACATTTTAAGACTATTTTTTATTGTAGTCAAAATGTTTAATTGTTTTTCCTCTTTCAATTGATCCCATGTTTCGACTTTGATAATTTTAGTGATTTCTTTGTTTTGAGATACCGCCAACAAGGAGTAGGTTAGTTCATTCTTTTTGCCCCAGATATACTTACAGATGACAATGCTACTAACAGAATCTTTACGTTCTTCTAAAATGCTAAGGTTTTTGTACAAATTAGCTTCTTTTTTCATGGATTGAATAAGCCCTACCATTATTTTAGCACTCGGTGCAGGCGTTGCTGTTTCAGAGCTATCAGATTGATTAAATTTGGTTTCTATATCAATAAAGCCCCCATTATCTATTCTTTTGTATTGCTCATGATATTGGGTAGAGCTATCTTTTGAGCCAATATTTGATTGAAAATCCCAAATAGAAGGAATATCCATTTGTACTTTGGTATCCTTACTATCAAACTTTTTGGTATTTATTTTAGTCGTTTCTTTACAAGCCAAAAGTGAAATAAAGGCAATAAAGCATACTTTGATGATGCGTAATGAGTATGGAAAATTTTTCATGTGTTAAAAAAGGTTTTTAAAAGAATTTATAAAGATATTCTTTTTATGATTAAGACATCACCTCTTGTTTTAATTACCATGAGAAGTTTTCGATTGTCAACCGCTTATGTTCACTTTGCTAAGAGTCGTTTTAAACAAATTGTATTATACCCAGAAAACTTACCGTATAATAAGTTTTTTGTAATTAGTGGATGGAATGTTTTTGATTGGTTTTTTGAATTGGTAGATTGGGGTTTGAAATTATTGGGCAGTTGGTGACTGTTTTTTATAGAGCGTTTCAAGTTTTTAAACTTAGAACAGCAAGGCGAGGATAGGTTTTTTTAAATAAGACTAAAATAATGGACAAACTTGAATTTATTTGCAGACAACTTTCAAAAGCGGAGAATAAAATATTTGAACATTATGTAATAACAAGAATTTGGCATTTACTTAATGACACAGACATAAAATTAATAACTCAGCAATATGTGGTAAGACCCGAAGGTAGAGCATTGACAGATATGTATTTTCCTCAATTAAACATACATATTGAAATTGACGAGGGACACCACAAAAAACAAGTTCTGTCTGATAAAATTCGTGAAGCTGATATTATAAATGTAACAGGGCATGAAGTATTGAGAGTTGATGTAACAAAAAGCCTTGAAGTAATCAACTCAATCGTTGACAACATTGTGAATAAACTTAAAGTCGCTAAAAAAATGAAATCAGATTTTAAGCCTTGGGATTTTGAAGCAGAGCAAAATCCTTTAACATATATTTCACGTGGTTATATTGATTTGAAAGACGATGTATCTTTTAAAACAATGGTTGATGCGGCAAATTGCTTTGGTCATAGTTATAAGCCAAATGCAATTTGGAAAGGAGTAGTGAAACATCCGAGAGAAGATGGGAAGTATATTTGGTTTCCCAAACTATATAAAAACGAAGGGTGGGACAATTCAATTTCTAATGACGAAAATATAATCACAGAAGTTTGCTTAGATAAAAGTAAGGAAAGTACGTATCCAGAGCTTAAAATCTCTGGTACAAAACATATTGTTTTTGCGAGAGTAAAAAGTTCGTTAGGCGACACCATGTATCGTTTTAAAGGCGAATATGAAGTCGTTTCAGATGCAATTAAGGAAAGGAATAAAAGAGTATTAAAACGTGTTAGCACAAGAGTTAAAACTTATAATAATGTAATATTATCTGATACCCTCGCTGTTCCAAGTTTAAAAACTTGGAACAAAAAATAAAATGCAGTCTCCCCAAGTAGTGCAAGTGTCAAGTAAATGTTTAATATAATTAAAAATTAGAACAAATGAAATCATTAAAATTAAGTCTATTTATCTTTTTTGTTGCTTTATTAACACTAAACAGTTGTGTTTCAACAATGCCCTTAAATCAACAATTTTACAGCTCAAAAAAAGTTGGTGTAATCTTACAAGTTGATGAAATAGGGATATCAAAAGCAGGTTCACAAGGTCTTTTAGACATGGCTTTAACGCCTGGACACAAATACAAAGAGCCACTTAAAACGGTTGAACCTAAATTAGATTTTAAATTGAAGGTTAAAGAAGAAATAGTAGCTATTTTAAATTCGAAAAATAAACAATTTGAAATTATTGAAGAAAATGTAACGTCTTTAGAAAAGTTTGATAAAGAAGATGCAGACAAAAAGTACTCAGAATTAGACTATAGAAGTTTAAAAACAAAATACAATGTAGATGAAGTTTTAATTTTACATGCTAAACATGGTATTTTAGTAAGTTATTATGGAAGTCATCTTGACTTTTTTGACAGTATTGCTTAAAAATAAAAAAGGTTGCTGATATTTGTTTTGCGAACCATACCAAAGCAACCTTTTTATGTACTACGTACTCAGCAAAGATATAAT